>WFSD01000420.1 GCA_015486235.1 Anaerolineae bacterium | reverse complement strand
CTCCTCGACTTCCCACGGCGTTACCCTCGAACCTCCCGGTTGGAGTGTAGGGCTTCGCCGTTATAAGCCGAATTTTTCCTTGCGGATCACTCCGCAAGGGGCCCATGTTCGAGCCGACATCGAGGTGCCGAGCCTCCCCGTCGATGTGGACTCTTGGGGGAGACTAGCCTGTTATCCCCGGGGTAGCTTTTGTCCGTTAAGCCACGGCCCTTCCACTCGGGACCGTGGGATCACTAAGCCCGACTTTCGTCTCTGCTCGTCTTGTAGGACTCGCAGTCAAGCTCCCTTATGCCTTTACACTCTACGGCTGGTTTCCATTCAGCCTGAGGGAACCTTTGGGCGCCTCCGGTACCTTTTAGGAGGCGACCGCCCCAGTCAAACTGCCCACCTGGCACTGTCCCCACGCCGGATAACGGCCGCAGGTTAGGGCCAAAACTCAGCCAGGCTGGTATTCCACCGGCGGCTCCACCGAGGCTGGCGCCCCGGCTTCTCAGCCTCCCAGCTATCCTCTACAGACTGAGCCCTAACTCAATGCCAAGCTACAGTAAAGCTCCACGGGGTCTTTTTGTCCTGCTGCGGGTAAGGCGCATCTTCACACCTATTGCAATTTCACCGGGTCCCTCGTTGAGACAGTGCCCCACTCGTTACGCCATTCGTGCGGGTCGGAACTTCGTGATTATCCCTTATCACTAAGGGCACAGACTATATCTTAATCTCTTCCTTGCGAAGAGATTCCGGCGTATTGTGATACTCATAGATTTACCCAACCAGGGTAGGAGTACCACCTTGGCTTCATGCCTCAGTCGTTACGGGGTCAACTCCAGCACAGCCGGAGCGACTTCCCACGGTATTACCCTCTCCTCTTACACGGTTCCTTGTCAACCGCAGCGGAGTAGGGCTCCACCGTTATAAGCCGGTACGGGCTCGTTTCCACTCACCCGACAAGGAATTTCGCTCACATTACCCCAGACATTTCTGCCCGGTGTGGACTATATCTTCATCCAGCTTGTTTCAGAGTCGCCAGGATTTCTTTTGCTTTCTCTTTATCCGCGCGATTCATGCTCAGAGCGATCTCTATGATCTCGATCAGTCCCTCCTGCGTCAAATGTCTGCCTTCGGCCATTCGCCGTATGACTTTGGCGAATTTCTTGAAATCCACCTGCTTTTTCGTCTTCAGCGGGTGTTTCTCGAAGAAAGCCACGACATCCTGCAAGCAGGAAAGCTTCCTGATGCGTAGCTCGTAGCGGTCATCGTGATTGCGGCGAACCACACCGCAGCGGAAAAACCGCTTGAGAGCGTACAACACCTGGATATCACGCTCGTGCTGAACCACACGGAACTCAGGCAAAACCTGGTAGCCCGTGGACATCTCCGGATGAGGGTTTATGCCGATATAAAAGCATCCCTCACCATCTACGAAGCCCACGACCCAATCCGGACTCAAGTCCATTTTCTAACCCCTTTGCTGGATGGCCGGCGTGTAGTCTCTGAGGAGTCCCACCGAAGTGGGTTCCCTGCGGATTGCCCAATCCCGATCATTTTTACTGGAAAGCCTTCGCTTTCCGAGTAGACCGGGCTCTAAGGGTTTTCCCGCATACAGCCGGCTATTGCCCTCGACGTTGCCGCCGAGGCAGGCAGCACAGCTACCTTAGGACCGTTCATTTGTGTTACACAAGCCTTTTTCGCTATCCCAGGCCGTGTGGTCTGCATATCCGCAGACCCTCCGTGTCGCCACAGAGATCGGACTATATCATTGCTCTTCAGAGCTGGCGGCATTCCCATGTAGCTCTTCGAGCGCCTGGCGTATAGTCTCTGGGGATTCTTCCTGAAGTTTCCAGGAAGCCTTTCCTGCTGGTTGCCCGCACCCCACGGATTATCACTGCCCCTTTCGCGAGGCTAGTACCGGGGGATACGCCGGGGTTTCCAGCATATAGCCAGGTTTATTAACGTAACTACAGCGGTCCAGTCTATAGTTACGGCCGCCGTTCACCGGGGCTTCGGTTCAGAGCTTCGCCGCCCGAAGGCGGCTAACCCCTCCCCTTAACCTTCCGGCACTGGGCAGGCGTCAGCCCCTATACATCCTCTTACGAGTTTGCAGAGACCTGTGTTTTTGTTAAACAGTCGGCAGGGCCCTTTCACTGCGACCCCCTCGGGCTCCACGCGCTAGATGCTTCACCCAAGGAGGTGCTCCTTCTCCCGAAGTTACGGAGCCATTTTGCCTAGTTCCTTAACGAGGGTTCTCCCGATCCCCTTGGTATTCTCTACCCGTCTACCAGTGTCGGTTTGCGGTACGGACACCTGGGTTTCAACGCTTAGAGGCTTTTCTCGGCAGCTTGGGCTCAGCCACTTACGGCCCCGAAGGACACCGCCATCACTCCTCAGGATCGAGCGACGGATTTTCCTGTCGCCGTCATCTCCCTACGAGCTTAGCACCTGCACTTCCAGTCGCAGGCTGGCCTACCCTTCTGCGTCCCCCCATCGCTCCACCCAGATGGTTCCGGAATATTGACCGGATGTCCATCGCCTACGCCTTTCGGCCTCGGCTTAGGCCCGACTAACCCGACGCGGATTAACCTTCCGTCGGAAACCTCAGACTTACGGGGAACACGTTTCTCGCGTGTTTTGCGCTACTCATGCCAGGATTCTCACTTCTGCCAGCTCCACCGCTCCTCACGGTACGGCTTCCACGCCGACAGAACGCTCCCCTACCGATGCAATCCTTTAACCTGGTCTTCAGCCGAGCGATCCGCGCTCAACCGCCCCCAGACCACAGGCGGATTGCTCCACCCATGTACCTGGAAGCAGGAACTGCAGACCATTCGGCCTCCAACCAGAGGATCACATCCCGCAGCTTCGGTACCAGACTTGAGCCCCGTTACATTTTCGGCGCAGCATCACTAGACCAGTGAGCTATTACGCACTCTTTAAAGGATGGCTGCTTCTGAGCCAACCTCCTGGCTGTCTAAGTAACGCCACTTCCTTTCCCACTTAGTCTGGATTTGAGGACCTTAGCTGGCGGTCTGGGCTCTTTCCCTCTCGACCACGAAACTCATCTCCCGCGGTCCGACTGCCACACTGTGGAGTATCGGCATTCGGAGTTTGGTTGGGTTTGGTAAGCTAGATGCCCCCTAGCCCATCCAGTGCTCTACCTCCGATACTGAACGCGTGACGCTAGCCCTAAAGCTATTTCGGGGAGAACAAGCTATCTCCGGGTTCGTTTGGCATTTCACCTCTACCCACAGCTCATCCCCCAATTTTGCAACATTGGTGGGTTCGGCCCTCCACGGGGTTTTACCCCCGCTTCAGCCTGGCCATGGGTAGCTCACTCGGTTTCGTGTCTACTCCCTGCGACTACGGAACAGATACGAGATCTGCCCCTGCGCCCTATTAAGACTCGCTTTCGCTGCGGCTCCGCCTGTTCCTGGCTTAACCTCGCCACAGAGAGTAACTCCCTGGCTCATTCTCCAAAAGGCACGCCGTCAGGCCTTCCGGGGAGCACCTTAAGCGCTTCTACCCGGCATAGCCCTCCGACTGCTTGTAGGCATACGGTTTCAGGTTCTTTTCACTCCCCTCACCGGGGGACTTTTCACCTTTCCCTCACGGTACTTGTACACTATCGGTCGCCAAGAGTATTTAGCCTTGGAGAGTGGGCTCCCCAGCTTCCCACAGGATTAGCGTGCCCCGTGGTACTCAAGGACACCGGCGGGAGGCTGACACGTTTTCGCGTACGGGGCTTTCACCCTCTACGGCGGGCCTTTCCAGAGCCCTTCCACTAACGTTCAGCTTTGTAACTCCCCGGAAGCTCTGCCGCGCTCCCTGCCGGGCCTTACAACCCCTGTGCCGCAACAGCGGCAGCCTTTAACACGACACAGGTTTGGGCTACTCCCCTTTCGCTCGCCACTACTCAGGGAATAATCTCTTTTCCTGGAGGTACTTAGATGTTTCAGTTCCCTCCGTTCCCCCCGTCTGGCCTATGTGTTCAGCCAGCGGTACCTGGGTTTTACCCAGGTGGGTTCCCCCATTCGGAGATCCTCGGATCAACACCTACACACGGTTCCCCGAGGCTTATCGCAGTGTGACACGTCCTTCTTCGGCTCTTGGCGCCTAGGCATCCACCGTACGCCCTTAGTAGCTTAATCCACGCGAGACGGAAGAAATCAAACCTTACCTTCTCGCAATTCAAAAATCACCTGTTCAGTTGTTAAGGTGCCAACGACACCTAGCCTTGACGGCTAGCGGCTGCGGGTTTCGCAACCGCCAGCCCACAAGAAAAGAGCCTGACACGCGGTCAGGCATGACCACCTGTCAAAGAACCAGCCCGTTAGCATTTGACCTCAGAATTCAATTTGCCAACCTCTCGACCCATTCCGCTTACAGTGGGCCTGAGTGGACTCGAACCACTGACCCCTGCGTTATCAGCACAGTGCTCTAACCAACTGAGCTACAGGCCCAACCTCATCTCACCTTAACAGCTGAAGAGTGGTAGGAAGGAAGTACAAGCCCATCAAGTTGGAGTGAACGGCCAACCGCTGTGAGCGACAGACCGTTGGAACTCCCTAGAAAGGAGGTGATCCAGCCGCAGCTTCCGCTACAGCTACCTTGTTACGACTTCGTCCCAGTCACCAGCCCCACCCTAGGCGGCTGCCCCCCTTGCGGGTTGGCCCACCGACTTCAGGTGTTGCCGGCTCCCATGACGTGACGGGCGGTGTGTACAAGGCCCGAGAACGTATTCACCGCCGTATTGCTGACCGGCGGTTACTAGCAACTCCGACTTCATGCAGGCGGGTTGCAGCCTGCAATCCGAACTGAGACCGGCTTTGCTGGGATTGGCTCCCCCTCGCGGGTTGGCGACCCATTGTACCGGCCATTGTAGCGTGTGTGTAGCCCTGGACATAAAGGCCATGCTGACTTGACGTCATCCCCACCTTCCTCCGGTTTCGTACCGGCAGTCCCGCTAGACAGATCTAACTAACGGCAGGGGTTGCGCTCGTTGCGGGACTTAACCCAACACCTCACGGCACGAGCTGACGACAGCCATGCAGCACCTGTGCACGCTGCTCCCGAAGGAGCTCGTTCCCCTTTCGGCTCACTACTACGCGCATGTCAAGCCCAGGTAAGGTTCTTCGTGTTGCATCGAATTAAACCACACGCTCCGCTGCTTGTGCGGGCCCCCGTCAATTCCTTTGAGTTTTAGCCTTGCGGCCGTAGTCCCCAGGCGGGGTGCTTAACGCGTTAGCTACGGCACTGACGGGATGAATACCGCCAACACCTAGCACCCATCGTTTACAGCGTGGACTACCGGGGTATCTAATCCCGTTCGCTCCCCACGCTTTCGCACCTGAGCGTCAGAAGCAGGCCAGGGAGCCGCTTTCGCCACTGGTGTTCCTCCCGATATCTACGCATTCCACCGCTACACCGGGAATTCCACTCCCCTCTCCTGCTCTCAAGCTCCGCAGTATCGGATGGCCTCCCCCAGTTGAGCCAGGGGCTTTCACACCCGACTAACGAAGCCGCCTGCGTGCGCTTTACGCCCAGTAAATCCGGATAACGCTAGCCACCTACGTTTTACCGCGGCTGCTGGCACGTAGTTAGCCGTGACTTATTCCTGGGGTACCGTCCTCTCTCGTCCCCCAGAAAAGAGGTTTACAACCCGAAGGCCTTCGTCCCTCACGCGGCGTTGCTGCGTCAGGCTTTCGCCCATTGCGCAATATTCCTCACTGCTGCCTCCCGTAGGAGTTGGGCCCGTGTCTCAGTGCCCATGTGGGGGGCCACGCTCTCACGCCCCCTACCGATCATCGCCTTGGTAGGCCGTTACCCCACCAACTAGCTAATCGGCCGCAGGCCCCTCCCGAAGCGGAAACCACACCTTTCGATGTGGTACCTTTAGTCCGCAGCCTCTAACACTGCGGACCACATGCGGTATTAACTGCCGTTTCCAGCAGTTATCCCCCACTTCGGGGCAGGTCACCTACGTGTTACTCACCCGTGCGCCGCTCTCACCCCCAAGCAAGCTCGGGAGCTACCGCTCGACTTGCATGTGTTAGGCACGCCGCCAGCGTTCATCCTGAGCCAGGATCAAACCCTCCGTCAAAAAACTTTGTCTACACACCTGTTTGAATCGACGGACTCGCACTCGTTCCTTACCTACCACTCTTCAGCTGTTAAGGTACCATTCTCTCAGCGAGCAAAACTAACTTTACCACTTTCCCTACAAACTGTCAAATCCAAGGGAGAGCACTGCCTCAGGCTGAGCCAAAACACACTTCCCCCAACGTATCGAAACTCAGGGACTTACAAACGACACCGCTCTGATACTGGTCAAACCGCAAACAAAACCGACGTCTCTACGGCGTCGGGCTATCAAGGTACCATTATGTTCCTCACTCTACAAACATATTATAACGAACCGAGGAACTTTTGTCAAGAGCCCCAAAGCCCAAAACACGCTGTCGACCTTTCCACCTATCCAACTCCGGAGTAACAGATATGCTTTCTGCATCCTTTTGCGCCACCGCGAAGCCGACGGCTAGCAGCCAGGCATCCTCGGGCCTTGAGCAACAGGCGCAATGTTAACACAACGTCTCTGGGAGTGTCAAATCCGACTACGCGTTTTTTCACACCTTCTGCCGGTCCTCCATTGCCCTGGCCAGCGTAACCCCGTCGGCATACTCCAAGTCGCCGCCGACAGGCAGACCACGCGCTAGACGTGTCACCTTTATCCCCAGTGGGAGCACCTGGCGGGCGATGTACATCGCCGTCGCCTCCCCCTCCATGGTGGGGTTCGTCGCCAGGATGACCTCTTTCACCGGCTCGCTGTGCAGCCGCCGCAGCAACTCGCGGATCTTCAAATCGTCCGGGCCTATCCCCTCCACCGGCGATATCACACCATGGAGCACGTGGTACAGGCCGTGGTACGCCCCCGTCCGCTCGATGGCGAGCAGGTCCATCGGGTCCTCCACCACGCAGACCGTGGACTGATCCCTGCCCGGATCGGAACAGATGGGGCACGGGCTCTTCTCCGTGATATTGAAACAGCGCTCACAGAGAGTCGTCTTTTCTTTCAAGTCCCGCAGGGCGTCGCTCAGGCCCATGGCCAGCTCGTCCGGAGCGCGGAAAAGGTAGAACGTAAGGCGCGCAGCGGTTTTCGGACCGATCCCCGGAAGCCTGCTGAAAGCATCTATCAGCCGGGAGACGGATGGAGGAAGGACGTCCATTGCTCCCTCACATCAAACCGGGGATTCCGAGACCGCCGGTTATCACCCCCATCCGCTCGGCAGCCAGTTCCCCAGCTTTGCCCATCGCCTCCCGGACGGCAGCCACAATCATATCTTCCAGTATCTCCACGTCTTCCGGATCGACCACCTCCGGGTCTATAGTGACCGACTGAATTTCCTGACGCCCGTTCACCACGACCTTGACGGCCCCACCGCCAGCAGCAGCCTCCACCGTCTCCTGAGCCAGGGCTTCCTGAGTCCGCTCCATCTCCTCCTGGATTTTCTGCAACTGGGAAAGCATGTCACCGCCGCCAAGCCCACTCCCGCCCCTGCGGGGCCTTGGCATTCTAGGGGCTTTACGTTTCGCCATCTTGTTTCACCTCCTCGGTTATCTGAGCGCCATATTTCTCGACCGCAGCGCGCACCACCGGATCGTTCCGCATATCCGCCGGGCGCCGTTGAGCCGTCTCCCCGGGGAAAGGCTGAGGCCGCGCCGAAGGGCCTACCCCCGCTCTTTCTTTCCCTTTCTCCAGCAATACAATCCTCGCCTGGACAGGATGCCCAAGCAACTCCTCCAGTGCCTGGTGTAACACCCGCTGAGGCTTATCGCTTTCCATCTTTTCCTTGTGAAAGCGGTACCTGAATCCTATCGAGGCCTGATCGTCCCCTATCTCCAACAGGGTTCCGGAACGCATTATCGCCTGCACAGTCCGATCATATTTACCCAGGATTTCGAGGAGATCACGCCATGTGTTGCCGGTTCGTGCCGGGGCCGGAGGGACTTTCGCCCGCCTGGACTCCGGATGTTTCACGGAAGCCCTGGCGGAGGACACTGCCGCAGGCTGGGAAACTGCAGGCCTCTCCATGGCAGCTGCCGTCTCCAAGACAGCAAGCTCCAGTGGAAGCGAGGGATAAGCCGCCATCCCCGGAGACCTGGCGGCCTCCTCGAACTTGCGCACCGCGAGCAAAAGCGCGTCCAGAGTGAATTTGGGGACCAGAGGCTCTAGCAGCGCCAGGGCTTCCTGGGGCAGATCCAGGATTCCCTTTCCCCCGCTCCTGAGGAGAAGGAGATCCCGGAGAAAAGATACGATCTGCATCGCCAGCTGCTTCGGTTCAATGCCGCCATCGATCATCTCGTTCAAGAGGTGCAGCGCCTGCGGCTTGTCTTTCTCGCCCACGGCCCCCACAAAATCTGCAATCCTCGACTCGTCCACGGTTCCAAGGATGTCCATCACTTGCTCACGGGCGATCTCGCCGCTGCCGTAGGAAGTGAGCTGGTCCAGCAGGCTGATGGCATCCCGCATCCCACCGCCGGCACTTCGCGCTATCAGTGTTAGCGCCCCATCTTCCACATGGACGCCCTCTTCCCGGGCGATCTGCTCCAGGCGTCCCCTGATCTCGGAGACGGAAAGGCGGCGGAAATCGAATCGCTGACATCGGGAGAGAACTGTCGCCGGTATCTTGTGTGGCTCCGTGGTCGCCAGGACGAAAATAACGTGCTCAGGCGGCTCCTCCAGGGTCTTCAGCAGGGCATTGAAAGCGGAGTTGGAGAGCATGTGAACTTCGTCTATGATGTAAATTTTGTACCGGGCCACAGTTGGGCGGAACGCTACTTTATCACGCAGGTCGCGGATGTCGTCCACGCCTGTGTTGGAAGCAGCATCTATCTCGATCAGATCTATCAGGCGGCCTTCGTTGACCGCCCGGCAGATGTCACAGGTGTTGTCGGGACGGGCATTCACATCTTCATTGAGGCAGTTCACCGCCTTCGCCAGGATGCGGGCCATGCTGGTCTTGCCAGTGCCGCGCGGGCCGGCAAAGAGGTAGGCATGGGATATCCTCCCCTCTCGCAGCGCGTTTTGCAGGGTGCGGGAGACGTGCTCCTGCCCCACCATCTCGGAAAATGTTTGCGGCCGCCACCGCAGGTACAGAGATTGCGAGGACATGTCTCCTCCGGACAGGTAATTATCAACAAAAGTGTAACACGGTGAGGTTGGTTTGGCAAGGCAGAACTGCCACACTCCTACGGAAATGTGGTATACTAACACCCGAAGAAAAAAACCGATGGTCGTAGGGGAATAGGGCCTGTCCTTTGTGGACGTTAACCCTTCAAGCGAAATCCTTGCACAATAGAGAAAAAACCAGCAGCCATTGGCCGATAGCCATCAGTACCCACAAAAGCTTTTGCCACAGAGAAGTGGAGCTACCGGCTGACGGCTTTCTGTATTTTTCTGCGTCAGCTTTTTGGTTCTGGCTCATCCAGGATAGGAGGGCCCAATGCGCTCTATCGCAAAATGGATCGTAATTCTGACCACACCGTACCTGGTGATAGTGGGATCGGCATTGCTCCTGATGCAGCCTGCCACTATCCGATACGAATACAGCAAACCCGACTTCCCGCCAGACCGATATGGGTTCACTAAAAGTGCACGTCTACGTCTGGCGATCATCGGTCTGAAATCGGTGACCACGCCCGGCGGGATGCAGGCTCTCAAAGATGCTCGTCTGCCCGACGGAACCCCTGCTTTCAACCAACGGGAGGTCTCCCACCAGCAGGACGTGCGGAATCTGGTTGCAAAGCTGCAAGCGGTGTGGATCGCACTGGCGGCGCTGGCGCTGGCAGCCACGGCTTTCTCATGGAAAGACGCCCGGACGGCATGGGGATATGGCGGGGCGTTGACCCTTTTGTTGCTGGCTGCGCTGGTCGGCGCAACGTTACTTGATTTCGAGAGCCTGTTCGTGGATTTCCACCACGTATTCTTCAAAGGGGGATCCTGGATCTTCCCGGAGACAGACACCCTGATCCGCCTCTACCCATTCCGGATATGGTACGATGCAGCCGTAGCCATGGGAACCGTGGCAGGGGTGGTGGCGCTGGGCCTGACGGCCCAATGGCTGATCCACACCACGAGGAGCGGAAAGTGACGATAAGAATCCTGCCGCCGGAACTGGCAGCCAAGATCGCTGCAGGCGAGGTCGTCGAAAGACCCGCTTCGGTAGTCAAGGAACTTATCGAAAACAGCATAGACGCGGGCGCCACCGATATCAAAACCGAGATCAGACAAGGGGGAACCCGCCTGATCCGGGTGACGGACGATGGCTGTGGCATCCCAGCGGAGGAAGTGCCATTGGCGTTCGCCAGGTACGCCACCAGCAAGATACAGTCAGCGGACGATCTGGAACGAATCGCCACCCTGGGATTCCGGGGTGAGGCGCTTGCCAGCATTGCCGCGGTGAGCCGGCTCACCCTCCAGACCAACGCAAAAGGCGAAACAGTCGGCACCCAGATAAAGCTGGATGGCGGCGAAATCGTCCGCCAGGGGGCATACGGCATCCCAAAAGGCACCGTGGCTACAGTGGAAAACCTCTTCTACAATGTCCCGGCGCGGCGCAAATTCCTCAGAACGCCCCAGACGGAAAGCGGGCACATCTACCGGGTGGTGACCTTGTACGCACTGGCGTACCCGGAAATCCGCTTCACGCTCGTCAGCGACGGCCATCGGACGTTCCAGAGCGCCGGAGACGGCGAGCTCTTCGGCGTCCTGGCACAGGTATTCGGCCTGGAGAAAGCGAAAAACATGATCCAGGTCTCGGGAGAAGACGACGACATCCGCGTGAGTGGGTACGTAGGTGTACCATCGCTTCACCGAGGAGACAGGACCAAAATCGTCCTTTTCCTGAACCGTCGCCTGATCCGAGATTCCCATCTTACCTATGCCGTGATCCAGGCATACCACACGCTCCTGCCTGTGGGGCGATTCCCCATTGCTGTCCTCTTCCTGGGGATAGACCCGGCGAAAGTGGACGTGAATGTCCATCCCACGAAAGCCGAGGTACGGCTCCGGGAACCTGGGAAAGTCTTCAGGGCAGTACAGCACACCGTCCGGACCGCGCTGGTGGAAAGCTCACCCATACCGGAAATCGCCCCTGACGTGTGGCAGACGGGGGGGATACCATCGGCGGAACAGGCCGTCGTGGCACCAAAGCCACCTCCGGCGGTGGACGTACAGCTCCCCATGGACCTGCCTACGCCGAAAGAAGAAGCGACACTGGCACCGGGTGAATCTGCCCAACCTCCCAGGTGGCACGCGCCTGAGGAACTGGCGAAAGAGCCCGGCGAGAGGCAGCCTGCGGAGAAACTGCCGCCGTTGCGGGTGGTGGGCCAGGTGGCGGCCACATACATCGTGGCGGAAGGGCCAGACGGGCTTTACCTCATAGACCAGCATGCCGCCCACGAACGGATCCTCTACGAACAGATGATGCGGGAGCGGGCCGGAGGCTCCATCGCCAGCCAGGGCCTCCTGTCGCCGCTATCCGTGGATCTCGACCCGCTGGATGCGGCGGTTGTAGCGGAGAACCTTGAAGTACTCCGGACGCTGGGATTCGAGCTGGAACCGTTCGGAGGAAATGCGTTCCTCATGCGCGGCGTGCCCACGGTGCTCCACAAGCAAGATCCGGCACAGGCGCTGGCAGAAGTGGCCCGTGGGCTATCTCAGGGCAGGAACCTGGTGGAGAAAGAGCGAGAGGAAGCGCTGATCCGGATTGTCTGCAAGCGGGCAGCAGTCAAAGGGGGACAGGTGCTGTCGCAGAAAGAAATGGAAGCACTGGTGCGGCAACTGGAGGAGACACAATCCCCGCGAACGTGCCCCCATGGCCGCCCCACTGTGTTGGTGGTGAGCGCCAATAGTTTGGAGAAACTTTTCGGGCGGAGGATTTAAAACCGGCACAGAATTCGCCGGTCCGCCGGCATGTCGTGGAATCCTGCGGCGCCAAACCGGGCGTCGCTCAGCTTGGCGGGGTATTGTCAGAATAATCTATTAACGTGCAATCAGCCCGGCCGAAAGGCCGAACTGCAGGGGCCCACAGGGTCCCAGGAATTACTTCGTTTTCCCGCCGAGGACGAAATTTGTCATACAAGCGGAGCTTCCTGTATAATGAAAAGCAGTAATCGTCCGTCGTTTTTTTCAGACACCAGAAAGGAGAAAGACAAAGCCAGAAAAAACCCGAGATTAATCGCCCCTGATCTGCCCGGCCCGCAGAAAGGCAACAACCACAGTATGTCAGAAGATCAGTTGCATCCACAAGGCACGGCTTTCGCCGAACAGTTCTGGCCTTGCAAAGGATGCATAACCCCAATGGAGAAGAGGTAAAACATAAATGGCTGGCGTAACCTACGAGCATGTTTACAAACGCTTCGGCGACGTGATCGCCGTAAACGACCTGAACATCGATATCCGAGACAAGGAATTCCTCGTATTTGTCGGGCCTTCCGGCTGCGGCAAGACCACATCATTGCGCCTGCTGGCAGGCCTGGAAGAGATCACCCAAGGGAATATCTACATCGGCGACCGGATGGTGAATGATGTAGCTCCGAAAGACCGGAACATCGCCATGGTGTTCCAGAGCTATGCGCTCTACCCTCACATGAGTGTCTACGACAACATGGCCTTCGGCCTCAAGCTCCACAAAGTACCGAAGAAAGAAATAGATAGGCGAGTCCACGAGGCAGCACGCATCCTGGGCATCGAGCACCTGCTTGACCGCAAGCCAAAGCAGCTGTCCGGCGGCCAGCGTCAGCGCGTGGCAGTTGGACGGGCCATCGTCAGAGAGCCGGAAGTCTTCTTGTTCGACGAGCCGCTTTCAAACCTGGATGCCAAACTCCGCGTCCAGACCCGCTCAGAACTTACGAAACTGCACCAGCGCCTCGGCACGACGTTCATCTACGTGACCCACGATCAGGTGGAAGCCATGACCATGGCAAACCGGATTGCCGTGCTCAAGGATGGAATCCTGCAGCAGGTAGACACCCCCCAGATGCTGTACGATCACCCCGCAAACCTGTTCGTGGCCGGGTTCATCGGGAGCCCCAGCATGAACTTCTTCGATGCCACCATGGTGGCGGCTGATGGGAAGTACTACATCGACGGCGGATCGTTCCGTGTGCATATTCCGGACGACTTGGCCGGGAAAGTCAAACCTTACACAGGACAGGAGGTGATATTCGGCATCAGGCCGGAGAACATCCACGCCAAGGACTACACCCCACATGGTGTGAAAGGTGCCAGCATGTCGGCGAAAGTAGATGTGACGGAGATGATGGGGAACGAGATATTCGTCTACCTTGTCACAGGCAAGACCCAGTTCATCGCCAGGGTCGACCCGCGGGCCCACGCCGTCGTGGGAGAGGACATGACGGTGGTCCTGGATATGGAACGGATGCACCTGTTCGACCCAAAGACGGAGAAGGCCTACTTCTGAGACACCCTGTAAACCCGTTGGCACGGAAGCAACATGCTGCTTCCCTGCTAAAATATAGTCAACGACAGACAATCGGGGGATGGCAGGAGCTATCCCCCTATTTTGTGGAGGTAAAAATGCACGGCGAACTGAAAAAGCTAGCTATAACGAACTCCAAGAAAATCACATTGCTGGTGATGGATGGCCTGGGTGGGTTGCCAATGGAACCGGGCGGCCCTACGGAGCTGGAAGCCGCCAGCACGCCGAACCTGGATCGGCTGGCCGCCGAGGGAATGGTCGGGTTGCATGTGCCAATAGCTCCAGGCATCACGCCCGGCAGCGGCCCGGCGCACCTGGCCCTTTTTAGCTACGATCCACTGGAATTCGAGATCGGCCGCGGCGCACTGGAGACTGTGGGGGTCGGCTTTCCATTGGGGCCAGACGACGTCGCGGCACGTGGAAATTTCTGCACCGTCGACGAGAACGGGCTGATCGTGGATCGGCGGGCCGGCCGCATCCCCACCGAGGAATGCGCACGCCTCACAGAAAAACTGAGCAGGATCGAGTTGCCCGGCGTGGAGACTTTCGTGATGCCGGTGAAAGAGTACCGGTTTGCACTGGTGCTCCGCGGCAAAGGCCTCCATCCGGAAATCGCCGACACCGACCCACAGCAAGTCGGCAAAGCGCCGTTGCAGGCGCAGGCGCTAACACCAGAAGCCAAACACACCACCGACCTGGTCAACATGTGGATAGAGAAAGCTCGAAAGATCCTCGAAGACGAACACCCGGCCAACATGGTCACCCTGCGCGGGTTCTCCGGCGACCCAAATCTGCCCAAGCTCCAGGATATCTACAAACTGAACCCCGCCGCCATAGCCGTCTACCCGATGTACCGGGGTGTGGCGCGGCTGGTGGGGATGGACCTGCTGGATGCTGGAAAGACATGGGACGACGAGGTTGCCGCCCTGGAAGCGAATTGGGCCGACTACGATTTCTTCTTCATCCACATGAAGTACACCGACAGCCGGGGAGAGGACGGGGATTTCGACGCCAAAGTCAAGATCATCGAGCAGGTAGACGCCTCGATTCCGCGGATACTGGCGCTGAAACCAACCGTGTTGATCGTCACCGGCGATCACTCCACACCGGCGAAGCTTCGGAGCCACAGCTGGCACCCTGTCCCGGTGCTTTTCTGGGGTGAGAACGTCCGTCCCGACGACGTGACCGTTTTTGGGGAAAGGGCATGCGCCCACGGAGGTTTGGGGATCGTCCTGGCCAGGACTTTGCTCCCGTGGGCCATGGGATACGCCCAGAAGCTGGAGAAATTCGGGGCGTGAGAAGGCGATGATCTTCAAAACCAGAGAACGCTGGCCTGGACCTCTGGCAGAAGCAGGCTGGCTCAGGTCACACCTGAAGGACAAAAACCTGCGTGTGCTGGACGTGCGCAGTTACTTCGGCCAGACAATCGCCGGATACCCATGGGGGCACATCCCTGGAGCGTTCTCCGCAAACCCCGATACGTTTTTCACCATGGGCAGCGCGGACCGCCACATTCTCCCCCGCGATGTGCTGGAACCGGCACTGAGCACCCTGGGGCTAGGCAGGAATGTTTCCATCGTGGTGTATGACGAAACCACGGGACCTTCCGCAGCCCTTGCATATTGGGCGTTCCTCGCCATGGGATTCGGACACGTGAGCGTGCTAAATGGCGGCTGGCAGGGATGGACACAGGTAGGAGGCCCTGTAGAAAAGGACCTTCCAGGGTTCCCAGAGCCGGCATTCTCCCCAGCCGCTTCCGGTGACCACCTGCTGGCCGACACTGGATATGTGATCAAGGCGCTGGAACGTGGCGATGCTCAGTTCGTAGATGCAAGGACACCTGCCGAGTTTGCCGCCGAGCACATCCCGGGAGCCGTATCCTGGGCATGGACGGAGAACATCCTCAGGGAAAGAGAGCCGGAATGGCTGAAGCCGAAATCCGACCTGGCACACCATGCAGAAACGCTCGGCCTATCGCCAAAGCGCGAGGTCATTTGCTATTGCGATACTGGCGCCCAGGCAGCTCACCTGTGTTTCGTCCTGCGATACCTCGGATTCCTCCGCACGCGGCTTTACGTGGGATCATGGGATGCATGGAGCAAGAGCGAAGCCTACGCAACGTAACCCACGCCCATTCCTCAGGCACAAAGTGCCGAGGAAGGTCAATAAAAGCAAGAAACCCAGGCGCGCCTGGGTTTCTTGCTTGGGACTTGCTTCCGCTCACATCTTCCGTGACAGCTTGCGCTGACGGCGACGGGCCCGACGGATGGCTTTCTGCCTCTTGATGCGCTTTAGCTCGCTCTTGGAGACAAACCACCGCTTGCGGCGAGCATCCGGCAAAACACGAGCTTTCTGTACAGCAGTTCTAAAGCGCTTCAGAAGATGCTCCTGCGACTCGCCGGGCTGTAGCACAACCCTAGTCAACCTGATCACCCCTTCCGTAATTGGATTAGTCCGCCTGGTACCAGACCCACAGACGAGCAAGTTTACCATAGAGATGCAAAAGGCGTCAACAAATAGGGATGAAAATGTAAGCCTGAACCGACCGTCCTGTAAAAATCCAGAGCAAACTCGGCTCGTCACTTTCGCACGGCGATTCCGTCTTAAAATGCGTGGTTCTGATCCTGCCTGCCGGATGTTCTGGCTGCGCTCACAACCAGTGCGTCAGGCCAAAAGTTACAGGTCTGCGGTATTCTTGGTAGCATTTCTGTCTGGGTAAGCATGAGAAAAAGCACCACGGAGGTGATGAAGATGAAATCCCGCTGGACGATGATTTCGCTGATTCTGGCATTGACCTTGACATCTATGACTGCGATTCTTCCCACAGGCCACGCCACGCCGGAGAGCGATCTCGGTTCATGGACCGCTTTCGGGCCCCAGTCCGGATATGTGCAGGCGTTGGCAATCTCGCCCGACTACGCCGGAGGCGGCGTAATCTTGGCCGGAGGCTACCACTGGCTCCCCACAGGGGCTTACGTGGGCCAGGGTATCTTCCACTCCCACAATGGAGGCCTCGACTGGCACTCCGCTAACAACGGCTTGATGGAATCGGAATCCAAGGCGATTTTCGACATAGCATTCTCCCCCGATTTTGCCACCGACGACACGGTTTTCGCCGCTACCGGCGGGGGACTCTTCCGATCCCAGGACAGGGGGAATACCTGGAGCAGGCTGAGCGGCGGGCTCCCACAGCCAGACCAGACTGGAGCGTCCCCAGCCAGGATCAGAGATCTGGCCCTCAGCACATCCGGGCTTTTCGCCGCCAGCGACGCCCAAGGCATCTACAACTCCACCGACGGCGGCGATAGCTGGGTCCATCTCTCCCCTGACCCGGCGACGGCGCTGGATGCCAGCGGCAGCGACGTCGTCTCCACCGACGGCACGGTAATCCGATACTCGGCAGACTCCGGCTCCACCTGGCACACGGCGTACACCACCCCGGTGACCACCACCGTCATCGCAGCGCTGGCGTTCTCGCCGGAACACGCGGCGGATCACATCCTCTACGCCGCCACCAGCGACGGCATCCTGGTCTTCGATACCTCGACACCCATCCCGTGGGCGCCCATGGCGACGTGGCTGGCCGGGCACAGCGCCCACGCGCTGACATTCTCTCCTGACTACCCCACCCACCTCACAATTTTTGCCGCTACCGAGGATGGACTTTACCAAAGCGACAATGGTGGCGGAACATGGCATCTGGTGAGCGCCCTCGGACACATTCCGATCCTCTCCGTTGCGCTCTCGCCGTCATACCCAACCGATCTCCTCATCCTGACAGGCACCTACGAAGGGGTGTACAGGAGCACGAACAACGGCATCGAGTGGACGAGGGTGGGGCTCTACCCCATGCCGGCCTACGACATTACCAAAGCCGGCGACAGCACAATGGTCGCGGGCGACGAGGGAATATACAGGACAAATGACGACACCACCTGGCAGCCAGTTCGCACTGGCCTGTCACCATGGGGCTACATCAAGCGGCTGATGGCATCACCGGGTTACGCCTCCGACCGCACCCTCTTCGCCCTTTGGTGGGAGAGGAAAGTGTCCCCGGAGACAACTCTCTCCAAGAGCACGGATGGAGGGGCCACATGGCAGCAGGTACTGGCAACCCACACACTCTCGCCGGTGGAGCTATCGCCCACTTACCCGACGGACTCCACCATTTTCGGATACGAGGCAAGCGCCCACAGGCTGATCAAGTCGGCCGACGGAGGAGCCACCTGGGACGACATATCCACCGGAGCCGTAACCCAGGACTCGGCAGTGCTGGCGATCGGGGTGTCGCCGGACTACGCCACAGACCACACCCTGTTCATCGGCGGCTACACCCTGGCCGACGGGAATCTGATGGTGAGCCACGACGGTGGTGCCAGCTGGGATGGGATCCACGATATCGATCCGGTCTACGCCATCGCCATTTCCCCGGACTATGCAGGTGACCATACCCTCTTCGTGGCGTATCGGAAAGTAGAAGCGTCCACCCAGGAGCCGGAAAGCGGCGTCATGCGATCCACCGATGGCGGCACTACATGGCAGATCGTCGATGCCGGACTGCCTGGCCTGTACGATCCGCACCCCGTGCGTCTGGCGATCTCTCCAGACTTTGCCCACGACCGTACCCTGTACGTGGCTTATAGCGACGGTTCCGTCTACAGATCCATTGACTCCGGCGACGTGTGGGTCGGACTTCCAGCCACTCCTTCGTCGCAGGCATACCCACAGGCGATGTACGCCCGTCCCGGGGGAGATCTTTATCTGGCGAACTGGAACGGTTCCTGG
>WFSD01000419.1 GCA_015486235.1 Anaerolineae bacterium | reverse complement strand
AGCTCGAGGACATCTCTTCCCCCAGATGCTTCGAGATCGAGGAACGGCTCCAGGAAAGGCTCGATATACCGGTCATGCACGATGACCAACACGGGACGGCGGTGGTGGTAACAGCGGCACTCACCAACGCCTGCAAGTACACGGGGGTAGACCTGAAAAAAGCCACCATCGGGCAAATCGGCCTTGGGGCCGCAGGCATGGCCATCGGCAGGATGCTCACAAACCTGACGGGAAAGCCAGTATTGGGGGCCGATCTTTCGGACGACGCGATACGGAGATTTTCCAGCTATGGTGGGAAGCCCTCTACACTCCGTGAGATCATGAAGGATGCCGATATCGTCGTCTCCACGACAGGCGTGCGTGGGCTGATCAAGCCGGAGTGGGTGCGCAGGGGACAGATTGTCCTGGCCCTCTCCAACCCGTGGCCGGAAATCGAGCCTGAGGTAGCCATGGAAGCAGGTGCCGCTTTCGCAGCGGATGGCAAGTCGGTCAACAATGTGCTCGGGTTCCCCGGCATCATCCGAGGCGCTGTGGATGCCAACGTGCCATACGTAAGCCAGGAGATGTACCTGGCTGCGGCGCAGACGATCGCGGGCATGGCTACCACAGGGGAGCTCGTGCCAAATCCGCTGGACAAAGACGTCCATTTCGCCGTCGCCAGGGCCGTAGCGCAGAAAGCAAGGGAACAAGGACTCGCCAGGTCGCAGCTCAAGGCTGCTTACGAAGAACAATAGTATTTCCCATAGTTCCGCCAAAGTTGATATCGCAAAATAGGTAAGCACTGGTTCTTCTGGGGAAAATGGTTGCCATTTTCGGAGCATCAAAGGGGACTATGTCTTTCAAGATAGAAATAAGAGCAATAGCATTTGCGTACCAGGAAGGGGAGCCTGTGTTCGAGGGGTTCTCCTGGCGTGCATCTCCTGGAGAAGCATGGGCCATCATAGGCCCATCAGGGTGCGGCAAGAGCACACTGCTTTACCTGTTGGCCGGCCTGCAATTCCCGCAGTCCGGGGAGATCCTGGTGGATGGCGAACCACTGCGCCGACCGCGCCCCCGAACAGGAGTCATCCTGCAGGATCATGGCCTGCTCCCTTGGGCCACCGTGTACGACAACGCCTCCCTGGGATTGCGGATACGCAATTTCTACGGCCCGGACGGAAAGCACGCGCCGGAAGATGAGCCGACCCCCGCCCGCCCCACCGAGGTGGAATACTGGCTGAAACGCCTGGGAATTTACGAGGTGAAAGACCACTACCCCTCGCAGATATCCGGCGGCCAGCGCCAGCGCGCTGCTATCGCCCGCACCCTGGTGATGCACCCGGATCTCCTGCTGATGGACGAGCCGTTTTCCTCTCTCGACGCCCTGACCCGGGACTCACTCCAGAATTTGGTCTTGCAGCTACGGAGAGAGACAGGCATAAGCACCGTGCTTGTAACCCACAGCATCGAGGAAGCTGCCCTGCTCGGCAACCGGATTCTGGTACTGGGAAATTCCCCTATCCGAGAGGCAGTCATCGTGGAAAATCCTGGTGCCGGAGCGCCGGAATACCGGGGCACCGAGGAGTTCATGACCGTTTGCAATCGGCTTCGCGATCTCCTGGAGGGGGCCAGCAATGCGTAAGAAGGACACATTTCTGGCACTGGTGACCATCTTCCTGATTTGGTGGGCTGTCGCGTGGGCAGCTCATGTGGAGATACTCCCCGGTCCGGTGGCCGTGCTAAAGGTATTCGTGCTCCGGTTCCCGCATGAGATCGGAAGACATTTCCTGGTGAGCGCATGGCGCGTAACAGCGAGCATACTCCTGGCGGTGTTCACCGGGGTTCCTCTCGGAATGGCCATGGGACAAATGCGGACCCTGGACAGGCTCTTCTCCCCTTTCGTCTACATCCTGTACCCGATACCAAAAATCGTATTCCTGCCGATTTTCATATTGCTGCTCGGGATCGGAAACCTCTCCAAGGTAGCGATCATCTCCCTGATCCTTTTCTTTCAAGTGCTGGTCGTGGTCCGGGACGAAGCAAGCTCCCTTCGGCGGGAACTGATACTGTCGGTGAGATCCCTGGGGGCCGGCCGCAGAGCGATCTTCCGGTATGTGTACCTGCCGGCATGCCTGCCGGCGGCGCTGACTGCCCTCCGGGTGAGCATAGGGACAGCTATCGCCGTGCTCTTCTTTGCCGAGTCCTTCGCTACGACCTCCGGGCTGGGGTATTACATCATAGTGGAGACATGGGGTAAGCTAGACTACGTAGGGATGTACGCCGGCGTGCTTGCGATGAGCCTCCTGGGTCTCGTATTCTATTTCATTGTGGACATGCTAGAACGCCGCCTGTGCCCCTGGCTCCCCCACGAAGGATAGACAACATCCGGGGCGGAGGTCGCACCTCACCTACCCCAACCCCTCCCTCTCCCACGCCGGTGGGCGAGGGAGGGGCCGTCGGATGGCCGGTTCAAGCGAATTTCGCTTTCGCACCGGCAGAAGCAGCCTCGGAGGTGTCGTGGCGAAGCGGACTAACAGTCCGCTCTACAAAACTTGCTGCCAGTGGTGGCGCTTGCGACGGTGGAAACGGCTCAAGAATGCCACCCCGACGCGATTCGCCGATTGCCCACATTGCGACTTGGCCCGTGGCGCCCCTCTTCCATCGCCCATTCCATGGGAGAGGGAGGGGCAGTCAGGAGAGCACGCCTGCAGTTCCCGGATCTGTCACGCCCCTTTGACTTTTGCCGCGAGGCGGATCATCTCCACGAACTCGGCAGCTTTGAGGCTTGCTCCACCCACCAATGCGCCATCTATGTCCGGCATCACCATGAAGCTCTCGATGTTGGCTGCCTTGGTGCTCCCACCGTATTGCACCCGCACCCTCTCTGCCGCATCCCTGCCGAACACCTCGGCGATGGTGCCACGGATGTCGTCTCGGATCACTTTCTCCGCGTAATCCGGTGTGGCGGCCTTGCCGGTGCCGATGGCCCAAATCGGTTCGTAGGCGATGACCAGCCCCGCGACCTGCCCTGGCGTCAGCCCATTCAGGTCGGCCCGTACCTGCCCCCGCACCACCTGAGACGTGAGACCTTCCTCGTTTTGCTCCAGATTCTCGCCGACGCAGATGATGGGTGCCAGGCCATGGGCCAGCGCCGATTTGACTTTTCGGTTCACCCCCTCGTCCGTCTCGCCGAAATATTTGCGGCGCTCCGAATGCCCCAAAATCACATAATCGCACAGCCCCTGGAGCATCAGGGGAGATATCTCGCCGGTGAAAGCGCCACTCTCTTCCCAATGCATGTTCTGAGCACCGACTTTGACGCTGCTCCCTTTCAGTATCTTCGCAACCGCGGGGATGTCCACGAAAGGCGGGCAAACTGCTTTCTCCACCCCTGAGACTTCCTCCAAACCAGGCTTCATCGCTTTCACAAGCTCTTCCGCCTCCCGGACTGTCATGTGCATTTTCCAGTTTCCCGCAATGAATGGCTTCCTCATCATCAAACTCCTTTGCTCTCGGCAAGGGTGGAGGGAAGCACAATGACATCCCCCCACCCAATCGCCCTACTTGTCCTCCAATGCCGCGACGCCCGGCAATGTCTTCCCCTCCAGAAGCTCCAGAGAAGCCCCGCCGCCGGTGGAGATATGGGTCATCCTGTCCGCCAGACCAGACTCCTTTACCGCAGCCACGGAATCGCCGCCGCCGATGATCGTCACAGCGTTTTTCAGGTCTGCCAGAACCCGGGCAATGGCAAAAGTCCCCTCAGCGAACCTCGGGAACTCGAACACCCCCATCGGCCCGTTCCAGAAGACCATCTTTGCGCCGGAAAGGCGGTCGGCGAAATGCGCCACCGTCTCCGGGCCGATGTCCAGTATTCGCCACCCCTGGGGCACTTTGTCCACACCGACGACCTTGCTCTTCGCATCTGGCGCAAATCCATCTGCCACAACCACATCCACCGGTAGACGGATAACCTCAGTTGCCTCCTCCAGCAGCTCCTTCGCCAGGGGTACACTATCCTCTTCTACCAGCGATTCGCCGACCTCGTACCCCTCGGCTCTCAGAAACGTGTTCGCCATCCCACCGCCGATGAGAAGCGCATCCACCCTGGTGAGCAGGTTCCTGATGACGCCGATTTTGTCGGATATTTTGGCACCACCCAGGATCGACACGAAGGGATGGTTGGGAGCTTCCAGGAGGCGCCCCAAAATGTCTAGCTCTTTCTCCATCAGGAACCCAGCCACCGCGGGAAGGTAATGAGCCACCCCCTCAGTGGATGCATGAGCCCTGTGGGCGCTGCCGAACGCGTCATCCACGAAAATCTCTCCCAGAGAAGCCAGCTTCCTGGCAAACTCCGGATCATTTTTCTCCTCCCCGGGGTGAAACCGCGTGTTCTCCAAAAGGACTACATCTCCGGGTTTCATCCCGGCAACGGCAGCCTCCACTTCAGGCCCAATACAGTCCGGAAGGAACTTCACCTCTCTGCCCAACAACCCCGAAAGTCTGTCGGCCGCAGGACGAAGGCTCATTTCTGGAATCACTTTCCCTTTTGGCCTACCCAGGTGGCTCATCAGGATCGCTTTTGCGCCGTGCTCGACCAGGTACTCGATGGTCGGCAGGGCCGCCACGACGCGGGTATCGTCGGCCACTTTCCCGTCCTTGATCGGCACGTTGAAATCCACACGAACCAGCACCCGCTTGCCGGTCACATCGATGTCTCTCACGGTTTTCTTGTTCACGGTATCACCTCCGCCTATCATGCCAAGGCGGGCGCGAGCGCCCGCCTTGATCTTCGTTCAACCGCACAGCAGGGATTAGACCCCCTTGGATGCCATGAACGCAGCCACATCCGCCACGCGGCAGGAGTAGCCCCATTCGTTGTCGTACCAGGAGAGCACCTTGACCATGTTGCCGCCCATCACTTTGGTGTTAGGGGCATCCACGATGGAGGAACGGTCGTCTCCCTTGAAGTCCATAGAGACCAGCGGTTCCTCGCAGTAGCCAAGTATGCCTTTCATCGGACCCTCGGCTGCGGCTTTCAGTGCAGCGTTGACCTCTTCCGCCGTGGTCTCTTTCTCCACTACAGCGACGAAATCCACGATGGAAACGGTAGCGGTGGGGACACGCATTGCCATGCCATCGAATCTGCCTTCCAGGCCCGGGATCACCAGCGCCAGAGCTTTCGCCGCGCCGGTGGTGGTGGGGATGATGTTCAGTGCCGCAGCTCTGGCTCTCCGGAAATCCTTGTGGGGCAGGTCGAGGATGCGCTGGTCGTTGGTGTAGGAATGGATGGTGGTCATCAGCCCCTTTACAACCCTGAAGTTGTCGTGAACCACCTTGGCGACCGGCGCCAGGCAATTGGTAGTGCAAGACGCGTTGGAGATGATGAAATGCTTGTCAGGATCGTACATGTCCTCATTCACCCCCAGCACCATAGTCAGGTCCGGGCCTGTGGCTGGAGCAGAGATGATCACACGCTTCGCTCCAGCATCGAGGTGCATTGCTGCCTGCTCCCGCTTTCTGAAGACCCCTGTGGATTCCACGACGATCTCCACTCCAAGCTCACCCCACGGAAGATTGGCCGGGTTGCGTTCCTCGAAAACCCTGATCTCGCGACCGTTCACCACGAGGTTACTCCCCTTTACCTCCACCGTCCCGGGAAATCTGCCGTAGTTCGAATCGTATCTCAACAAGTGTGCATTCATCTCAGGAGAGAACAGGTCGTTGATGGCAACGACCTCCAGTTCCTCATCGTGTCTCTCCATGATCGCTTTCAATACTTGCCGTCCAATGCGGCCAAAACCGTTAATCCCTACTTTCACGCTCATTCGTCAAGCCTCCTTCAATTGATGTATTGTTTTTTGAGCCAAGGGATGCGTTAGCATTTTCCTTCTAGCGTTTGCGTAAGCAAACAGATCGAGCAATTCCTCAGCCAGGCGGCCTGAATCATGCCTCCACGGGTGCTCCGGATCTGCCAGATCTGCAGACCACATGAAATGCTGCTGGCTGGTCTCCGCGCCGGGGAGGACCATATCGACGCCATCCCCCAGGGACTTCTCTGCATCTTGGGGGACATACTCATTCACCACAACCCAATCGAAAATCGCCTCGCCCAAGTGCTCGTCGAGCACCCATACGTGGTCCTCGACAGAGAATCCGTCTGTCTCGCCCCGCTGGGTCGCCACGTTGCAGACGTACACTTTAACCCCCCCAGCGACTCGCAGGGCCCTGGCGATGTCCGGCACCATCAGGTTTGGCAACAGGCTGGTATACAGGCTCCCCGGCCCGACCACGATCATGTCGGCCTCGAGGATTGCCCGCAGCGCCTCCGGGTAAGCCGGCACATCGTCCGGCTTCAGGTAAACCCGCTTTATCCGTCCGCCTGAACGAGGGATGACGGATTCTCCACAGACTTCTTTCGTGTTGCCGTCGTCGCCGGGCATCAGCACCTCCGCGCACAGGGTAACGCTGGAAAGGGTAGATGGGAGCACTGCGCCGTGGACTGCCAGAATTTCGCTGGAGCGCTGCAGGCCCGACTCGAAGCTACCGGTGATGGACGACATAGCCGTCAGGAAGAGATTGCCGAAACTGTGCCCTTCCAGGCCACCTCCGCCAAACCGGTACTGGAACAACATTTGCATTAGATCTTCTGTCTCGGAAAGAGCGGCGATACAATTGCGGAAGTCCCCTGGAGGCAGTATGCCCAGCTCCCGGCGCAGCTTGCCGGAGCTTCCGCCATCGTCGGCGACGGTGACTATGGCTGTGATATTATCCGTGTAGTTCTTCAGGCCACGAAGCAGCGACGACAGCCCATGCCCCCCACCTATCGCCACCACCTTCGGCCCGGAGGAGCGCTTTTTCCGAGAGAATAACAGCAGCGGCAGGCTGTCCACATGTTTCATGGTAAGAAGTGGTGAGATAGCATTAGTATACAGCCGGTTCATTGCCAGGAGAACTGCTCCGACGCCCACGATACCGAAAAACAACGCCCGCGCCCACCTGGGCAGGAACTGGAGTGTGAGATACCGCACCACGTAAGGATATGGCCTGCCGACATAGATGTCCCGGAGCAAATATGCCAGTCCAAGGGATAGAAACACCAGTCCCACCAGTAGAAGCGTCAGCCACCGTTTTACCCGCAGCCCCGGCACCAGCCACGCCCAGCGCGGGTCTCGGCTGATCAGGTATTCCAGGTGGGAGTCCCTT
>WFSD01000418.1 GCA_015486235.1 Anaerolineae bacterium | reverse complement strand
CTGTAACATCAAGTAAATCCGCCAAATAGCGTATATCTTGGTTGGGGCGTAATCAAGCGAATAGCTTATTGACATACCCCTCCCTTCTGCTGTTAAATTGACGATACTAACGTAACAGGTAAACTCACACAAAGGGGGGCGAGAAATGAAAAAGAAATGGCTTTTGTTGCTCATGGTGGTTTTGCTGTTGGCCGTATCGGCGGTGCCTGCGTTGGCGGGGTGGGATTGGTGTTATGACGACCCGGTGGTGGTGCTCCCTAACGGCAACACGGTGAATGTGGAGGTGGCAGTTCCCAAGGAGGATGCTTCGCAGCCGGTGTTCATGTACATCAAGGCGCCTTTCGGTTCGACACTAGAAGAGGATGAAAGCGGCGATATCCCCTTGTATATCTTCTTCGATCCGTCTGACATGCATTATCGCATTACAGCGGTAGCGGATCCCTCCGGGATGTACCCGGTGGGGCTGAAGGTGAGCGAGAATGGGCAAGTGCTGGCGGAGAAAACGGGTAGGCCGGGAGCCCCGGTCCATGTGAGAGTGAGAGTATATTAGCACCTTTTGACCAAAACTCGCACAATGAACAAGGAAATCTTCACCGCGGAGTGCGCTAAGAGAAGGTGTTGCAGCCGTTGATCGATAGCCGTCAGCACTTACGAAAGCTTCTGTCGCAGAGAGTAGAGAGATATTGGCTGACGGCGAACTAATGATAGCTTCCTGTATCTCTGCGGCAGCTTTTTGGTTCTGGCTCGTCCAGGTTAGGAGGTCTGGATCGTCTGAAGACACTCTTAAAACATCCTTGGAGAACCTCGCCAGATATACACGGTCTGGCGAGGTTCTTGTTGTTTTGGGCTCATGATGGCGAGATGGGGACCAGGGCACCCACACGAGTGATTGTGCGCCGCTTAATGACGGAAATGGGAGGACTGGTGGGCCAGTAAACGCCTTCCGCCTACCCGATTTGCTGGACTCCAGACATGATCCGGATTATCGGAGTGAATCGGTACGGGTGCAGCATGTTGCACCCGTACCGACCGCCTTGCTCACGATGCACCGCCACTCACCATGTCCAGGGCACATCCCGAACGGCCTCCGAAGCAAATCGAAAGCTCAAAGCTGTTTCAGGAGCCTCTTTGAAGCATCTGAGGCAGATCACAGCTCGCCCTTAAGAGTTGATAGAGGCCGATAACAGTTCAGGGGGTGATTCTCGGGGCCCGTGGGGCCCCCTGGATTTGCTACGTACTTCCCCGAACATCAGAATTTGACCTTTCTGTGGTCGCTTCGTATAATTTATAATGCTATTTTTCAGAATGGCATAACTTTCACAGGGGAAATGCGTCTCGTATCGCTGAAATCCTTGCTCGAGATTCGTGTCGACTGGTACGATTTCTTATCCGCGGCTCCATGATTAGAACGCTTTGGAGGTACTCCAAGGGTGCGGAACGGCGGCATTTTGCCGACAAGCGCCAGCATGGCAAGGTGATCTTATGCCCGATCTCTCGACGAAAGCCAGCGTTTTCCTGATAACCGTGATTCTCGCGGCAGCGCTCCTACTGGTGTGGTGCTCCAGGCTGCTCCTGGGTTTCCACTTTGGCTCCTACGCAGCCACTGCTGTAGTTTTCACGGCTGGCATAGCTTTGAGCGATCACTTCGCCCTCAGGCTGGCACCTAGGACCGCTGTAAATATCGGCACCACTTTGGAGCTAGGCATTTTGCTCCTTGTGCCCGTACCACTTGCTACCTGGGTGGTATTTCTTGGGGTTTCCCTTGGTAAGATGCTATCCCATAGGAGGTGGTTCGAGGTTCTATTCAACGCTTCCTCACATGCCATTGCAGCTTTTGTCGCTGGCGAAGCATACATGTTAGCCGGGGGTGAGATACCGCTGCCTCTGCAAATCGACACTTTGGATATCTTTATCTCCCTTACCGTCCTCATCGTTGTCCATTGGATCGTGGGACTTACAATGGTGAGCGGAATCGTCTCCCTGCAGACCAACCAGCCTTATATCCCCATAACCTATCAGATGTCCAAGAGCGTAGCGCTGGAACATGTTTCCCTCTACCTCATGGGGGTTCTTACAGCGCTGACCGTCCAGGAGAACCTCTGGACGATCCTATTGCTGGCGGTTCCACTTGGGATTGTCTACATATCCCTGCAGAAATCGCTGCAGATCAGGCAGCTCACCAGAGGAGCTGTAGAAAAAATGGCGGACATTATCGATAGACGAGACCCGTACACCTACGGTCATTCTCAGCGGGTGGCTTCGCTGGCGGAACGGATAGCCGAGGAAATGCGCCTGTCGTGGGAGGAAATAGATCGTGTCAAAGCCGCAGCGCGTGTCCATGACCTGGGGAAAATAGCCATGGATAGGACGGTTCTGGAAAAGAAAGAGATACTGAGCGAGGAAGAGTGGAGGAAGATGCAGGAACACCCGGGACTGGGTGCTGAAATCCTGCAAAACTTCCCCGACTTTCAAGACGGTACCGAATATGTCAGGTATCACCATGAACGATGGGATGGACGGGGGTATCCGGAGGGGCTGAGCGGCGAGAAAATTCCTCTGGGAGCCAGAATCATAGCGGTTGCCGATTCGTACGACGCCATGGCGCGGGCCAGACCATACCGTGATGCATTGCCTGAGGAGAAAGTGATATCTATTTTCGTGGATGGTGCTGGGAAACAATGGGATCCCCGCGTTGTCGAGGCGCTCTTCAAAGTGCTCGGATGGAATACTTTGCTGTTGCATGTCCCCAAGGGAAAACAGAAAGCGCTCATAAAACTCGCGGAATAAAGCGCCGGGCAGTCAGACACCTCGGAGTTGACGCATGACCCATCTCGCGGGGCTGCACGGGGTAAAGGCTCCACCGCCCGCCTCTTCGCCGGAGCGCAGCCCCAGAGGCCCATCAAGCATCATTTGCAAGAAGGGGAGCCCGAAGTAAATCCTGGGGGCCCGTATGCCTTCAGGATTCCCCAGATATGTTGTCTATCAACCCCAAAGGCGAACCGTGATCTGTCTCAGATGCGTCAAGGAGGCTCCTGAAACGACTTTGGGCTTTCGATTTGCTCCGAAAGCCCAATAAGGAAAGATCTTCTGTGTAGGACCAACCAGGTGTACTGGCTCCCCTTTTTCCCCTCTCCCTCGATGACGGGAGGCTTGAGAGTAACGGGGGCACGAAGCCAAGGCGAAGTACGCCCGAATAGTCCCCTTGCATAGCCGCGAGCGCCCCAGGCGTTTGCAAAAGATGGGGTATAAGTGGTATAAGTGAGGTAGTGATAAGGCCACAGGCCTCGGCAGCTTGTCGAAAAAAGTTTTCCCGAGGGACACGCAGATGACAGGGAGAGAGAAAGTCTCCACGCCTGACGTGGGCGTGGTCATCGTGAATTACAACACTATGGATCTTCTCAAGCAATGCCTGGACTCCATTTTCAATACGGAGCAGGGCGAAGTCACATTCCGGGTAGTGGTGGTTGACAACGCATCATCCGACGGAAGCCCAAACATGGTGGAAACAGAATTCCCGCAGGCCGATCTCATTGTCAGTGAGACAAACGGCGGCTATGCTTACGCTAGCAACATCGGCCTATGGCATCTGGGATTTGGACATGACCGTGAAAAAGTGCCGGAGGTAGATGTCAACCTGGATGACGAGACGGCAATGCGGATAG
>WFSD01000417.1 GCA_015486235.1 Anaerolineae bacterium | reverse complement strand
GAACCTCTCTTTTGCTCTCCTGACGCGTTTCTGTGCCGCCAGATCGTACGTGTAATGCGGTATCTGGAACTCCGCGGGGCGGTAACGAACCCGGTTGCCACAGATGATGGGCGCGTCCCATCGCCCCGTCCAAATCCCACGGGATCGGGCGGCATGTATACCGGATAGGTTTCGCACCTTACCAATGCTCTATGCGGTTGATTCTCTCCTCAGCCAGTGCTCCACCTCTTCCCGAGGGGCAATGCGGCGTGGGTATTTTGGGATGCTGTGGAGGCGATTGGAGACTTCGGTGTGCATTTCCACCAGGCGACGACGCCGGGTTATCAGTTGCCGGAGTTCTCGCACGTGCTGAGGGGGCACCCATACTTCCGGGGCCAGGTTTGCCGCCGGGAGGCGGGCGAGGATGAGGACATCACTATTGTCCGTTTTGCGACGGCTTTCGGCGCTCTGGCGGCCTGCCCCATACCTCCTCCGCCTCTCAGGTATCCCGAGGGCGGGTCTCCCTCTTTATAAGGATACCACACGCCCCGCATTCGGGTACATGATAGTAACATCCGGTGCAGCCGACCCGCCTCCGCTGGTGCTCCGGCGGGCGGCTGAGCTTGGTCGTTGGGCTGGTGAGGCTAAATTTTGCGCTGAGACGACGAAAATGGTAAACTAACTATGCCTTTAGTGGTGCGTGGAATATCTATCAGAGCCAATGAGAAGAAACCGAGATTAGGTGTGTAATGTCTCCAACGATAGCCCGTGTTGGCCCGTACCGTTTTTTCTTTTACTCTGGTGATCGCAACGAGCCTCCCCACGTCCATGTGGAAAGGGAGGGGAAAACTGCCAAATTTTGGCTCAACCCGGTGCGGTTGCAGGATAGTGGCGGTTTCCGCCCCCATGAAGTCCGGCGCATCCAGAGTTTGGTAGAAGAGCAGGAAATGATTATCTTGGAGCGGTGGAATGAATACTTCAGTGATTGAGTTACGAGTTGCGAGAGCTAAAAACGTGCAAGTAACGGATGATGAGCTGATTGTTGCCCTGGATGATGGGCGAACCATTGTGGTACCGCTGGCTTGGTACCCGCGCTTGCTGCATGGGACAAATGAAGAACGAGAGAACTGGCGGTTGATTGGTGCAGGGGAAGGGATTCATTGGCCGGATTTGGACGAGGATATTAGCATTGAGCATTTGTTGGCGGGAGTTCCGTCTGGGGAAAGTCAAAGGTCATTACAGAAGTGGCTTGCTGCACGGAGAAGATCGCGCGCCGCGTAAAACGTTGTCCAGCCCAACCCCGCGTGCAGCGGACACAGCTTCTTGCGACCAGAAAGGATTGTTGATGGAGTACTACTGACGTAGGCCCTGTGGTGTTCAGGTGTTCCTACCGGGACGTGCATCGCTGGTAACGGCTTTGTACAGATCTCCCGGGACAAAGGCCCCAACCTGCCAGCCTCGAGGCGGGGGCGGCCCAGGAAAAAGCCGGAAGGTTGAACATATGTGAAGGGTTGTACATCCCGTCAGTCCGAAGCGGCGAAAGAGGCTGGGCGAGAAGCGGAATTCCGGCGTAACTTCACGCGCTAACGGTGGCGGTTGGACGGCAACGCCGTGCCGCTGACGCTATCGTTGGGCGGAGGCTCTTCCATTTTCCAGAGTATGCTAAAATGAAGCCATGAAGATTTATCTGGATGTTTGTGCGATTCAGAGGCCGTTGGATACGCCGAGTCATTTGCGTATAGCCATTGAAGCCGAAGCGATTTAGGCATCCTGGCGTTATGTGAGCGCGGCCAAGTGGAGATTGTGTCGTCGGACGCGTTGGTCTATGAAATAAGGCGCAATCCCCATCCTGTTCGTCGGGAGTATGCCTTGGCTGTGTTGGAGTTGGCCAAAGAGCATCTGGTCGTCACGAAAGATGTAGAGGAACGGGCGAACCATTTGGTAGAAGAAGGATTTAAACCTCTCGATGCTTTACATTTAGCGTTTGCAGAGAAAGGGAAGGTGGATTATTTTTGTACGAGCGATGACAAAATTCTGAAGAGAGCGAAGCGTTTGGGGAATTTAGCGGTTAAGGTAGTAACGCCGGTGGAACTGGCAGAGGAATTGGAAAGATGAGCGTTTATGCTGAGCCATTAGTGGAAGTGAATCGTAAAGCCTTTTGGGCGCTCTATCGGGAATTAGGGGTGGTGAACGCCGTACGCTTTTTGCGGCAGTTTACTACGGGATTTGGGGAATATGCCGAAGAGCGTGAGGCTTTATTTGGCGGGAAGAGTTTAGCGGAGATCGTGGATGAGATGAAGCGAGCGAGTGACAGCGGCAGAGAAAATTGGTGAGAAACGTTTTGAGTGTATAGGGCGTCCCGCCCAACCCAGCGTCCGGCGGACACGGCTACTTGCGACCAGAAAGGATTGTTGATGGAGTACTGCTAACGTAGGCCCTGTGGTGTTCAGGTGTTCCTACCGGGACGTGCATCGCTGGTAACGGCTTTGTGCGAAGCTCCCGGGACAAAGGCCCTAACCTGCCAGCCTCGAGGCGGGGGCGGCCCAGGGAAAAGCCGGAAGGTTGAACCCATGTGAGGGGTTGTACATCTCGTCAGTCCGAAGCGGCGAAAGAGGCTGGGCAAGAAATCGCCAAACGCCGTGGCCAAAATGGCAACGTGGGGCGGACTGCTTGAGGTAGCCGCGGGCAGCAACACCCAGAGACCCCGCCGGGAGACAGACTCCAGTCTAACCGGATCGCATTCTCCACGACAGTCAACTGGGTAAGCCCGTTTCGGCCAGCACATAGCGGCATCCTGACTGCAAGGGAAGGTTGCAGCGGGTAGAGGAGATCGGGAAAAGCAGGCCGCTCTGTAATGACACAATTTTGCGCTCTTGGGGGTATCACCCGACTCCAAGTTGGGCGGGAGGAGGATGGACTCGCCCCCAAACGTACAAGTGGTGGTTGTGCGGATGGTCTACATATCGAGACCATGCTTATATCCACCCAAGCACGACAATCCATGAACAAAATTATACGGGGGCAGTACCTGGTGAGCCTAATCCTGAAGTATGGCGTTCGGGGCCTTGGCCTTATCCTGATTGGCCTGTGTATGTTTGGTGGTGGCATTGGACACACTAACTGAGACTTAAGTAACTGGCCTTGGCAAGCTGACCGCTCATTTCTATTTCCGCATATGACCAGGAAGGAGCAATGCGTAAAGCAGTTGAGTGTCTGCGACCAAACAAATGGAAAGTTTTCCTTTTTGTGCTACTGGGGCTTGTGGTAATAGGGGGGCATATCCAAAGTTGGGCTTTTGCTCCGCCTGAAGCCCCTAAGCCTGCTGGGTACGGAGTGCTTCGTTTTTTACCACTATGGCCTATTGCGACAATGATGCTACTTCCACTATTAGCACTTTCATCACCTTTTATGGATAAAGGTATTGATATTACTTCTTTAGACACATGGTATAGCATATTGATCGTAGGTGGGTATCTGTACCTCGTGGCTTCCCTCAGTGTTGCTGTTGTTGAAAACCTTATATCCAAGAAGACTGCTTCCTAACCCCGCGTGCAGCGGACACGGCTTCGCCGTGCGCGAACCGTGGCGGCTTCAAATCAAAAAACTTTCGCCAGCCGAGTTGTTGGACAAACACGCCGTGCCGCTGACGCTATCGTTAGCCAGCATCTTTCCTTAGTTCGTGTCGTTTCAAGTCGTGGAGGGTTACTTGACCTTGCACTGTGAACATCGTAGGTAGAAGGACGGGTTTGCGGACTTTGGCCTGACAGTGCCTGTGCGTGGTGATAGGGTAATTCGCCTGCTTTG
>WFSD01000416.1 GCA_015486235.1 Anaerolineae bacterium | reverse complement strand
CGCAAGGTGCTTTCTTACTACGACATGCTCCATCGGAAGCAGGCGCCGAAGGATGTGATCTCCAAAGCGGAGAACCTGATGTATGCCGCCGAGGGCTCCGACTGGTTCTGGTGGTACGGTGCCGACCAGGATTCCGGCGACGACGCTGCGTTCGACCGGATGTTCCGGGACACGCTCATCGAGATGTACAAGACCCTGGGCGAACCGGTGCCGGAGAACCTATACGTGCCCATCGTGGCGGCCAAGAGCCCGTCGCCCCAGCAACAGCTCACCGGTAACATCACGCCTGTCATCGATGGCCTGGGCAAAAGGACTGAGTGGTCGAAAGCAGAGGCGTATCGGCGGCAGGGTGGCGCCATGGCAAAAGGCCAGGTGCTGGCGGCGTTTTTCATCGGGAACGACAAGAAGAACCTCTACCTGCGCCTGGATTCCGCTCGCCCCTGGAAGAAACTCGCCGGAGGTGCGGCTGCGGTGTACATCGGCGTGCCGTCGGCGGAGACAGCCGATCCATTCCCTCGCTACGGCGACATGATGGATCCGAAAGTTACACTGGGGTTCGGCGCTGCCTACGAGGTGATGGTTACGTGGCAGGGTGGCAAGACACAGGCGGTCATCGCTCCGGCGCTCGGTGGCACCAAATGGGGCAAGGGGACGGCGGTCAAGGCCAGCCTCGACGGGAGCACCATCGAGATAGCGGTGCCGTTCACCGCTCTGGGCGACCTGGAAGCTGGCGACAAGCTGAAGCTGCGGGCTGCGGTACTCTCCGGTCAGAGCGTGGCGGATATGATGCCGGACGATGGCCCGGCAACGTTGATGATGCCAGAGGTAAGCACCGTCACACCAATCATCACCGTGGATGACCCGGTGGGCGACGACCACGGCCCCGGCTCCTACACGTACCCCACCGACGGCGTTTTCAAGAAGAGCGTCTTCGACCTGACGAAGTTCAGCGTCGGTGAGGACAGCCGTGGCAACCTGGTGTTCACGTTCTTCATCAAAGGCCCCATCGAGAACGTATGGAACTCACCCAACGGGCTTTCGGTGCAGGCGCTGGACGTGTACATCGACGTGGATCACAAGCCGGGCAGCGGCCGACGGATGCTCCTGCCGGGGCGGAACGCTGCGGTCTCCGCCAAGGATGCGTGGGATTACGCCATCTGGGCGGAAGGATGGACACCCGGCGTGTTCAAAGTGGATTCCAAGGGGAACCCGCAGAAGATGGACGTGTCGCTGAAGATCCTGGTGAACGCCGCGGCCCACAAAGTGACGCTCCGCGTGCCGAAATCCGCTTTCGGCAAGGGCGACCCGGCCAAATGGGGCTACGCGGCGATGGTGCTGGGCCAGGAAGGATTCCCTGCACCCGGCGTCTGGCGCGTCCGCGAGGTGGAGCCGACGGCGAAGCAGTGGCGGTTCGGCGGCGGTCCGGAGGACACGAACCACACCCGCATCATCGATCTGGCGTGGCCCAAGGGCAAATCGCCGACGCAGGAGGAAATACTGGGCAAGTACAAGCCGTCGCAAGAGAAAGACATGGACAAGCTTTCGCCTGACGATTTCGCCCAGATTCCAATGCTTTAGAGCTCTGAAAAACCATGACGAGCCTTCAGGGCTTTTCGAAGAATTAACGAACTGCCCTGAAGCCTCGCCCTCTCGTTCGGAATGATGTTCGGAACTGGGGGTTCCCGTAGAGATGAATTGTCGTAAATGTGGCAAACCCGCTGTCATCAATATGCGCCATCACAAGCTGGCCCTCTGTGCCGATCACTTCATCGAATGGGTGGTACAGCAGACCCAGCGCTCCATTGAGAAATACGAAATGTTCAGCAGGGACAAGCGGATCCTGGTGGCGGTCTCCGGCGGCAAGGATAGCCTTTCCCTCTGGGACATCCTGCTGGAGCTGGGGTACAAGGCGGATGGGCTTTACATAGACCTTGGGATCGAGAACAACGACTACTCGGAGACATCCCTCGAGAAAGTTCTGCAGTTTGCCTCTGCCCATCCCGAAGCGCACCTCCACGTGGTAGACGTGAAAGCTCTCTATGGGGAAAGCGTGCCGGAGGTCGCCAGCAGGGTCCGCCGCGGGAAAGGGAAACCCTGCTCAGTATGTGGCCTGATAAAGCGCCACGAGATGAACCGAGTCACCCTGGAAGAAGGGTACGACGTACTGGCGACAGGCCACAACCTGGACGACGAAGTTGCCGTGCTCTTCTCAAACACACTCCACTGGCAGACAGGCTACCTGGCCCGGCAGGCACCGGTGTTGCCGGAAGCAAGTGGCCTCGCCCGCAAAGTCAAACCCCTCTGCCGTTTCTATGAGCGGGAGGTAGCTGCCTACGCCCTGGTAAAAGGGATAGACTACATCCACGACGAATGTCCGTTTGCAGTAGGCGCCAAGACTATCTACTACAAGACGCTCCTCAACCAGTTGGAAGAACGCTCACCCGGTGCCAAGCATCAGTTTTACCTGAACTATGTGGATGCCAGGAGTCACCAGCGCATACGCTTTGCCGAAGACGGAGAGTCTCCGCCGGAGATGCATCCCTGCCCCAGATGTGGCCAACCGACGACAGCACCAGGGCTATGTGCATTCTGCAGGCTATGGGAGCGGAAAGAGTGACCCGGTGGGGCAAAACAATGCGGCCCGGCACCGACGATTCGCCAATTCGCTCATTCATCGGTCGTTTGTTATAATGGTTTGACGATATACGGCCGCGGAGGACAAAAAGATGCCCAAAGAAATGGATCTCTCACAGATCGCCCAGATGGTTCAATGGCTCGACGAGGAGAGGCGCAAGAGCAAAGAAGAGCAGTCCAGACTGATCCAGCATGTCTCGTCGCTGACCGGCGAACTGGAGGAGCAGAAAACCCGATTGCAGCAGCTCGAAGCGGACTTGTCTGACATGCAGGGGCAGGTGACACAGATGGCTGCCCTGGAGGACGCACTTACCCAACTCAAGAAAGAGATGTACATCTCCTTGAAGCAGCGGTCCACTGAGATCAAGGAAGCAGCGAACCAGGCAGAGAGGGTGCGGCTAGCGGATAGAGAGTACATCATGCACAGAATGGACTCCCTGGAAGAAGCGCTAAGGGGTGTACATCGTCTCGAGGAGAACCTCAAAGCCCGTGAGGCGGAGGACGAACGCCTGGGAGAGGGGTTCATGGACCTCCGACAAAGATTTGCAGATTTGGGCAAGGACGTCGAGGAAAAAACGCGCTCTGTCCTTTACATGACCGAGCAGGTGGATAAAGACCACCAAAGGATAGCCCAACTTCAGGGAGAAACTCTGGAATTAAGAAAACAGCAATCCAAACTCCGCGGTCAGCTTTCCCAGGTGAGCGAACGCCAGGAGCGTCACAAAGACTTCATGGATCATCTCTCCCAGGATGTCGTGGGGATTTCCAAGAGTCACAAAGAGTTCATAGAGAAAGCAAGACTGGTGGACGCCGACCGGGAAAGGCGCATGGAGGAATGGGCCACAGAGTGGGAAAAGCTTTACAGCACTTTCGATCAGTTCAAAAAACAGATGGAAACCTTCGCTGACCGGTATCGGGTCGCTGGAGAGATGCTGAAAGAGATAAAGCAATTCCAGGAAAGCATCCGACGGGAGCAAAACCAGGTAGTGGAACTCCAGCGATTGGCCGAGGAGCGCCAACAAAAACGTCTGGTGGACTTCCTGGACGAGAACGAACGGCGCTGGAAGAAACAAGAGCTTTCCCTCGAGAGCCAGTGGAAGACCCAGGATAAGATAAACAATGAGATCAAAGAGAAATTGCCGAGAATAGACGCCGAACTCAAACGCCACATGGAGATGCTTCGGATGCTCTGGCGGGTGAACGAACTTTTCGGTGCGCACCTGACTACCAGGGCGCAACAATGGCTGGGCGAACTGGAGCAGGTCAGGGCGAGTTGGGAAAAAACGCAGAAAAGGTGAGCCATTGAACCGATTCCAGATTCTTTGGAGGACCCTCAAAGAGATAAACTTCGTTGCCATCAGAGAAGAGGCAGAGGTGCCCCCGCGCATTTTAATAGTCGGCGGCCCGGCCGAAACCCGCGAGCGGATGATGCTGAGTTTCTATGAAGGTCCTAAGGCAAACACTGTTCCCCCGTGGCAGGCGGTAACGTCCCATCCACTGCCGTGCAACGAGGCGTGCAAAGGCACAGCAGCCTCTGCCGATGCCATCCTCTGGCTGCATCCCACCGGGGAGCAAGGCGATCCTTATCTGGATGCGGTGCGCCGTCAGGGAAAGCTGATATTAGATGCCGTCATCGCTGATGAACAATCCCTGGTTCCCGGCCTGCTTCGCTGGAACGAAGCTGTCCCTGACCGATTCTTTGGTCAGGTGGGCAAGGTCCTCGCATCACGGATACCCGAACGCCAGGTGGCTCTGGCTCGGGCGTTCCCGGCGCTCCGGCCGTCGCTTCTGAAGGGGCTTGTGGAGTCGGTGTCATGGCAAAACGCCGTGTACGTCCTCGCCTCCGGCATGGGCGAGATGATCCCGGTATTCAACCTGTCGGTGGATATCGCGGACATGGTTGTGCTCACCAAAAATCAGGCCATAATGGCGTACCGGATCGCTCTAGGGATGGGGGAGTATGGCGACGCGAAAGAAGTACTGCCGACGTTGATGTCGGTGGTCGGCGGGGGGTTCTTCTGGCGGCAGATAGCCCGCCAGCTTGTCGGTCTGATCCCCGGATGGGGAGTAGCGCCGCAGGTTGCTGTTGCCTACGCTGGCACATACGCCACCGGCATTGCCATCTATCAATGGTACGCTACTGGCCGGAAGCTCTCCCCGAAAGAATTGGGCGGTCTCTATCGCCAGGCATTCTCCCGTGTCCGGGAGATGCTGAAAAAAAAGGAAAGAACCCGCCTGCCCGCGGTGCCCGAAAAATGACCGTATCCCCACGTCTTTTCGCTTTCGACCTGGATGGCACTCTGATCGACGACAAAGCTCACCTTTCCCCACGCGTGGAGACGGCGCTCCGGCTAGCCCGCACCTCTGGACACCTGATTACCATCGCTACCGGAAGAAGCTGCCCACCGACCATGGTGTTCGCCCGACACTTTGGACTTACCACTCCCATCATCTGCTATCAAGGTGCTGTAATCCAGGATACCATTACCCAGTCCCTCATATTCCACAAGTCCCTGCCCCTGGAACTCGCAAGAGAGATCGCACGATGGGGCACGGATCGGAGGCTGGACATAACCGTCTACCGGAACGACATCATCTACCTGGAAGAGATCCGCAAAGAGCCGGATTTCTACGAGCGATGGTTTGGCCTCCCTATGGTTCTGGTGGACGATCTGGCGGACGCGCTGAGCGGGGAGGTGACGAAATTCATAGTCACCGTGCCGCCCAATGAGGCCCAGGGTGTGCTGGCGGAGGCTCGGGCGCTTTTCGGCGATAGGGCACAGGTGGTGCGATCCCACGATTTCTTCATCGAATTCGTGGCAAAGGGGGTATCCAAGGGAGACGCTCTGGCCCGCCTGGCAGCACACCTGGGAATGCCGCGAGAGCAGGTCATCGCCGTAGGGGATAACGAGAACGATCTTGACATGATCAGGTGGGCCGGCGTGGGCGTGGCGATGGGCAACGCGCCCAGGTCTGTGCAGCAAGAGGCCGACTGGATCGCCCCGCCGGTGAACGAGGACGGCGCGGCGGAAGTACTCCGCAGATATGGAGGTCTCCCGTGATACGAATGGGATCGGATAACCCAATGGCGATCCCTGCAGCGATGAAGGTACTGGCCTCTGGCGGCATTGTCGCTTTCCCCACGGACACGGTTTACGG
>WFSD01000415.1 GCA_015486235.1 Anaerolineae bacterium | reverse complement strand
TGGCTACCTCGCGAGCCGTTTCCTTCGACCCAGGAATAGCAGAACTGATCTTAGCACCTTTCTCGGCGACCTTCCCAGCGTCTTTCCATCCATACTTGCCCATGGCTGCAGCGACGGCAGCTGGGACAACCACGTTGAGAGTGCAGCATCCGATGTACTGGATTTCCTGAACCACTGCCGAAGCAACAGTAATTGGCAAGTAGAGTTCGGATTTCTTGTTCAAGACAGCATCGGGGATTACCTTATGGCAGAAGCCTTTGAAATCGAACTTCTTGTCATCCACCGTTACCACACAATCCACATCAGCGTCGAACCCCCAGAACTTCTTGGCGAATGGATGATCACGGCGAGCACCACCAGCGATCTTGGAGAAACTAATGGTGATATTCTTGCCGAAGAAAGCGCTCATGATCTTACCGGCGTTTTCCTCGACTTTCGCTTGTCGTTCTTCATCCAGTGCAAGGCAGACATCTGCCAAGTCTTTGCCAGCACTCATCTCATCATAGGCGAATTTCGCTCGGCGGTAGATAGCATTGGCCCGTATACCATCGGTGGCCTTGATGATAGTCTCGGTAACCGGCCCCCTGCGGATCTGCTCGGCTTTGCGGGCGACAGTGTTGGTGGAGACAGAAGCAACTTCGGGATCAATCCACTGGGTGAGCTTGACTTCCTTGACAGCATCGGCTGCCGCTTCTATATCACCACCATTGGCGATGAGCAGATTCATGGCGATTACACCGTCGGCCACCAGGTGGGCCAGAGGTGGGTTCACCGGGCCACCACCAAAGCCGGCAAGGATTGCTGGAGCTTCCATAAAGGCGGCCAGAATCTCGTTCAGGGTCATCATACCGATCACTGAGGGAGCCCCTACATCCTTGAGGATCATGCCCATGCCACCGACCAAGGTAGCGGTATCGTATTCCTTGCCTGTGCCGCGCAGATGGAGTTTCTCCGGAAGCCCGGCTGCCTTCGCTGCTCCCTTGCCGGCCAGGTATCCCACACCCTGGACGAAGAACTCACCGTAATCGGTGCCAATCATGCCGTCGGGGTTGATTAGCTCCAGTACAGCGGCAGCGGCAAGAATGGCACTCTGGATTGGGCTGGGAGTGATACCCACACCCCGGTAAGCTTTCATCATCGCGTCCACAGCGATCTTACCGCCGTTCATGCAGAGGTCTACATAGACCATGTCCTCGCCCAGCACGCTGTGGCCCATGGGAGCTCCACCGGCCACGAAAGGCGGGACGTCGGCGCCATCTACACGGACTAATTCGCCCTTCTGCATTGCATTGTAGAGAGCTTGCACGGCGGCGAAACCTGACACTTTGTTGGTCAGTTTGGAGGTCGGGATGGCTGCCACACCAGCGCGGCCTGCTCCTGCTTTCAGTCGCGCCATTGCTCCCAATTTGCGGTTGCCAGCGGGCACACCAGCCCGTGCCGCTGTACCGGCAATGTTGAGCAAAGCGGCGGTGATCAAGGCTGCGTTCGCAGGCGCTGCGCCTGCCTCCATGGCTGCCTTGACGCCTACTTCCACTACGTAATCAAGGGGTAAGTTTTCGAGGTTCGCATCGCTTAGCTCGATGCTCCGTCCCTGCAGAATCTCACGTGTCATCGCGTTTGCAGAGCACAGGGCTGCCAGGGTCAACATCCCATGGCTCTTGGTCAACGCTTCGATCCGGTCACTGGTAGTGTACTGCACATTCGAGGTCGTGGCCATTACAGCAGCTAAAACTTCTTTTTCCATTTGTAACCTCCTTTTTCATAAAGGATCCATTGACGACTTCAAGTCGTCGCTTCAGAAACCGCTTTGGCTCCTACTCTCACCTCCCTTCTCCTATCTCCTGTCTCACCGCATCGGCCTCCGCCAGGAGATGATGCCAGCATTCATCGCGGCTTTCACCCTGGCCCAACACAGTACAGATGGGGCCTCTCGCCATGATTTGCTCCCCCGGGAATGGGATGTCCGCCCTTCCTCTCGCCTGCCATCCTGCCGTCTCAGGCATCAGCACATTTCTCCTGGCGTAGACGATTCCCTTGCCGTAAAATCTGTCTTGGCGAAGCTGCTCCCGCAGCGAAAAAGAGGGCAAGTCCCCTTCAAGGGACCGGACGTGCAAATCGAAAATGTTCAGGTCATAGGCCCACTCTACAAGTTCCATTGAAGCAGCGTACCGAGGATTGACCTCGACCAGGTAAGGGATGAGCCGGCCCTCACGGCGGGCGAGCACAAAGTCGAAACCATTCACTCCCCTCAGCCCAAACCCACGCGTGAGCTTGGCGGC
>WFSD01000414.1 GCA_015486235.1 Anaerolineae bacterium | reverse complement strand
TACCTCTTGTGTCGTGAACAAGACCAACGCCTGGATGTCGCCAACCTTCTCCCCGACTTTGCGCTGCCTGGCTTCGCCCGAGTGGGCGAAAAAGCGCTCGTCGTCCGCGCTCCAGCGTTGGCAGCGGTGGGCCAAGTAGGAGATGGGGCCGGTGATAGCGCCGGGTGAAAGGCCCAGGCCCATGAGGTGGTATACACCCATTTATTTCCTCCTCCGGAGATACCGCTCGATTTCCCGTCTTGCTGCTTCCAGTTGGCCCTGAGTCGTGGCTGTGGTGGTGAGGATGAGTTGCAAGGGAAAATTGGTTCCCAGTGGTTCGAAGATGCGGATGATGTTCGGGGGCTCCACCCTCACTTTTCCTTCACCACTTCGCCATTCACCGCCGCGAATCTCCGTGACAAAGGGGAAACGGCCGCTCAGTTCCCGGGCAAAGTGTTCCAGCATGTTGGCATAGTGATGCTGGAATTTGGCGATCTTACATTCCCCCTGCCGGGCCGGCGGCAGGCCTTCTACGCCTTCCAGGATGGCGGCCACTGTTTGCCCTAATTTCGTTGGCTCTCCTCCACCTGTCATCAGCGCGTTGGCAGTGAGCAACTGCTTGATTCCTCTCGAAGGCGGTTCTTCTCCCTTGAGAGCCGCGCGGATGTCATTTAACAGCGGGAACAGGCCAATGAAGGGCAGGTCCACGACACGAGGCCGATCAGTTTCCTCTACGTCCAGCGATGGGTGCAATGCTTCGTTGATCTTGTCCGGAAAATCTTTCCATTTCCGCAGTTCGGTGATTTCACCTTTTTCTTCGATCCAGGGTGGAACCCACACGTGGAACAACCGCTCCGCGCCGTAGAACTGCACGGCCAGGGCCAGCAGGGCGGACATGGCCTTGCGACCACCGGCGATGCTCACGAAAAGGCGGTACCCGGCATCTCGGTAAGTCTTTAAGATGCCACAGGCCACCTGCATAAATTCGACCGCCGCTTCCGGGGTATCCACATCTCCGTAGGAAGCAATGGGCACTGGCTTAATCCAAGAGATGCCGTCGTGGGCCGGTAAGTGCTCGATCAAAAGGTTAAGACCTTCTCGAACCTCAGAGTCCTGGGTGATAAGCAGTTGCACGCCATCAGGACGAAGGTCCTGTTCGGTGAGCAGGTCAATGGCTTCGGTGATGACGGCGGGTGAGTCGCCCAGCGTGGCGATGAGAAGTTTCTTAGCCATGTAGCACCTCCTTATCCTGCAGCGATCCGCAGATACCAGGCCACGTAGCCCAGAACTTCTTGTTGTTGCTCAGGTGAGAATGCAGATAACCTTCTCTCGTGTCTTCGAACAACGTTTCCAATCTCCCCGTTAATGGTTTTGATATTGGCTCGGAGCGTAATATCGTTCCCGATCCGCTGAGCGTAATCTACGCCATAACGTAGAGAGGATTGACCAACTATCTGCAGCCATTTCATCCATTCGCCACGTGAAGCTTTGATCAGGTCTCTCTCCTGCCTTGAATTTCGAGAGGCGTTCTTGAGACCTTGAAGTAGTTCGCTAGCAATCCGTTCCGCCAGTTGAATCTGCTTATCCACACTTGCCATCAGTAGACCTCCTTGGGACACGGCACGCCCGTTTGAGGCTTCGCTTTTTCGCGAAACTCTGCCCAGGCTTCTTGATCAACCAATGACTTGTCGGCCAACCACTCCAGCATCTGTTTAGTGCCTTGATAATCCCCACCAGTGAGTAGAGACTGAAACAGGTTCGCCCCGGTTACTGAAAGCACCTGGATCTTTTTGGGGTGGAAGTACACGCTCCCCAGGCAACGGGGCTTGGCGCCACCGATCTTGAGGGGGAAGGCGTAAACCACAGTGCCTTCTTTGTTCATGTGCAAAGCCAACCCCAGGGCGCGCACCAGCAGGCCCATCTCAGCCGTGGTGGCATTTTCAAAGAAAAGCGTGGTTCTAAAACGTGTTCCCTTAGGTACGACCTCCAAGAAGCGGTAGTTTTTCTGAGGTCTCATATCTTGCGGTTGGAAGGCCTTTGTCTGGTAGAACTTGCGTCCCTCGAACCGTTTGGGACGCCACAGGTCGGCGATTTTGATGGTCGTTGTCTCGGCATTCCCCACAGGTACAGCGTCGGAAAAGTGCACTCGCCCCCGGTAGCCGGTGGTGCCGAACAGACGGCAAGCCGGACACAGGTTGTCCGGGTCGTTGCAAGGCCGATGCGAGCCCGGACCTCTTTCCTCTCGTGCCGACAGGAGTACACACGAATTGGAGATAGCCTCCACTACGCTTCGCACCACCCCCTTGATGCCGGTGCCTGGAATGACCAGATGCCCGTTGCGCCGGGCAAAGGTATAGCGGGCCTGGTCCTTCCCCTGCAAGGGAAACAGGTCGAAATTCCCGCTGCCCACGTACAGATAGTCGGAGCACACCTCGATTTCCAACTCTATGCGACCGCTCCAGCCGCTGAAACGGTCGTGGGGGACAGGTTCATCCTTCTGAGGTTTTGATTTTCCCTGGAGCGAGATCCAGAAAAAGGGTTTTGGTTCCGACGGTTGTCGTCTTCCTCGTTTCGCCATGGCTCACTCCCTCTCGGCTTACGAAAATCGGCGCAAACTGACCAGCATGGCTGTGCCATCACGGTAGCATACACGCACCTCGACCTCGCCATCGGTCTTTTCGCCCGGATAGGCTGTGAAATTCGGGTTTACCCGCCGCTCGTGCAGGTTCTGCAGGAATACCGACTGGATTTCCGCCAGCCACACGCCCGGAAGGGGACCGTGCCCTGCTACGGCCTGTTCGGTGACCAGCAGGGCTTTGTAGGCATCATCGCCTCGCCACCAGCGCAACTCGCCCTGCTCGTTGAAGACACTCCCCTGGTCTTTCCAATCTGCCGGTAGTCCTTCGCCTACATCCAGCCTCGCAGGATCGGCCACCCAGTGCCACACGGGATCTTCCAGGTGCGCCTCTGCCCACCGTTTCAGGTCGCCGGCAGAACCTTCCAGGGAATAGACATACACTTGTTGTTTGGCCATCTCATCCTCCTTCACCCCGTGCTCAGCGCGGTGACCGCTTTTTGTGTGATGGCCCGCCAGCCTTCGGTATCGTAGGTTCGACGGTTGTAGAGGCCCAGGTTGAGTGTTTTCGACGGGGCAGGCAATGTATCCAGCGCATCGGGCGGGAAAAGGCCGTATTTCTCTTGCTCATCCTGGCTCACAAAAGCACCCAACCCGCGCAACACCGAATCTTCCGCCCCGGACGCCACCTCATCCACCCGTGCCTCTTTCACCACCACTTCAACCTCGCCAAAGCCACGGTTTTTGCCGAAGCCCACCTTCACCAGCCCCTGGTTTATGGCTTCCAGGGCAGAAGCCAGCAGTCCCAGCTGCCAGATTTCGTAGTTCTCCAGCACCAGGTGGCCTTCAAACGTGCCCGAAACCGCCACTTCCATCTCAAAAGGCCCCTGGGCCACGGCGTGCGTCAGACGAGAGATGGCAACACTATAGCGAATTTCGGTTTTAACCTCGTCGATAGGGAACAGGTCGGTGAAGGATGCCCGGCCGCGCAGGCGGGTGTGGCCGAAAATGCGGCAGGCGCCGCAGGAATTGGCGTAAATTTCCCAGGAATTCAGTTCGCGCTTTTCGGTCAACCTCTCTTTTACTTCGTCTAGGAATTGGGGACAATTCCACTTTTTCTTGTCCTTGCGCTCTTCGTCCTTCGCCTGAAAGGTGGCGCAAGCCCATCTCCAGTCATTGTGGTGTTCTGGGCCTGGGAGATCAGGGTGGGGATCCACTGTCCGGAGTGTCTTTTCCACGAATCCCCGAACGACGCCCTTCAGCGAAGAGCCGGGAATGTACACCGTCTCACCCAGCGCGGCGTGCACCGTGCGCACAAATTGCATGTCGGGCAAAGTCGGATTCGCCGAAACCCCTCCCGCCTTAACCAGCAAGGGGCCGCGAGGGCTGATCTCGAGTGTCAAACGCAAAGCATTGTAGCGGGTCTTATGCATTGCTCTCCCTCCCGTTGCCCTTCAGGGCCGTTTCAATATAAGCGTGAAAGGCTTCGATGAAAGTGGTCGTGTCAGCCGATGCCTGCTGCCCCTGAAGCAGGTAATCCAACAGGGTGTTCTGGTCTACCCGCTGCAGTCGCACGTCTACCAGCCTGCCCCAGCCGGGGCCGCGGGTGACCTTGCCACCGAGCGGCAGGTTCCCCTCTTCCCAAAAGCGCAGCACGGTGAGCAGAAAGCCCAGTTCCCAGTCTTCCAGGTTCTCGGTCAGGATTTCCAGGCCGAAGCGAGCCCCCGGCACTACCACTTCAAAGTCGTACTTGACACCGGTGCGGGCGGCACCCAGGTCGCGGTCGATGCCCACGCCGTCGCGGATCTGTGTCACGAGAGGTAAATCGTCACCATTGAGCAGGTAAGCATCCTTGAAAGCTACACGCCCGGCGAACCAAGGGGAGCCAAACAGCCGGCAGGCAGTGCAACTGGCATCCCAGACCTTTTGACTAAAGATTTGCTCGACCTGACTCGGATCCTCGGCTTCGTCCTCTGCCTCTCGCAGGAGTTGATCCTTACGATTGGAAGAGACACAGGGATCAGCGAATGGATCACAGGCCCACACATCTGGCTGCTTGTTCCAGGTGCGCAATATGCGCTCGGCCAGGGCGCGAACGGCGCCCTTGATGGAAGACCCAGGGATAAAGGGCGCGCCATCGGGGCCTTTCATCACCGGCAGATCGGTTCCTGTAGGCTCCAACGAGCCGTGGCTGCCCACAGACAAGGCCGTCTGCATTTCCAGCGTGGCCAGGATCCGGGTCTGATTCTGAAACCGATCAAAGACGCTCATTGCCCAACTCCTTTCACATCCCACACGTGCCAGCGGACGGCGTAGCCGAGCACGCGGGAGATGATTTCCATATGGACAGCTTTGGGGTCTGCTCCGTACTTGCTGGCTATTGACTGAGCCTCGCTATGCAGTTCGTCTAATTGTTGGATAGCTGCCTCTGCCCATTGCTTAAGCAGTTCTCCACGTGCAGCCTGGTACCGGATGAAGAGTTCCAGCGCTTTCCAGGAATCGCTTCCTTCTGCGATGCTCTGAATGTTGCGCAGTTGGCGCTCTTTGTCCTGGTTCTTCAAATCCTCAACCAGCGTGCGAGCTTTTTCCACCCAGTCGTCGTCACAACGGGCAATCTCTCGAAGTACTTTAGGAGCAATCTTTCTCATCTTTCCTCTACCTCCTGATGAAACGGATGGCAAACCAAACACTCGCCGAAGCCCTCGTCACATCGTTCGCCGATGCCCTGGCTTTCCAGGCGCTCCAGCGCCGGGACGAGGGACTCCAAACCATCTTCCCACCGGAACACATAGACGCCGCCCATGTGCGCGGCCAGGTTCGTGGGTTTGGGAAGCCCCCACGCTGTTGACCAGCCGCTGGCAAAATCGGGGCGGGTCATCCAGAAAAGCGGTGTAAGGGTTTGCCCATTGACATCCAGGGTCGGCACCAGACTGGGCACGCCGTTTTCCTGGAACACACCGGGAGCGAGAAGATCCACCGAGAAGTAGGTCCCTTCCGGCTTCTCAGGCAGTTCGCCGGCATTTGCGGCCAGGCGTTTTATGTCCTGCCAGCAATGGGCCAGGGTTGCGTTGAACTGGTTCACCCGCTCGGCAATGTCCGACAATCCTGCTACCTTTGCCTCTTCTGCTGTTACACGGCCATAGCCTCGCGTATGCAGGGCACCGACGGCCACGCGGTTGACAGCATCTATCAGGCTTTGCACATCTTCTCTTTTGCCATGCACGCGTCCCACAAAGACCAGTGCATTACGCTTTTCTTTCTCCTCAGGTGATTCCGCTACTGGACTCAACGCACTGGCTGTGTACAACATCTGTTCCGCCGACGCCCGGCGGTAGCGGCTGAGGCCCACCTTGGTCTGGGCATGGTAGCGCAGCCGTGTCTGAACATATCGGTCGGTGCCGCTGTATTGGTAAACGGTGTAGAACCCGCTCATCGGTTCCATCCGATCTCCGCACTCGATGCACGTCAGAGTAAAGGGAGCGGAGAAGCGAGCGCCGGCTTTTTCGAGAATCTGATAGGCCACTTGAGGCAGTAGCGTATCCACGACACCGTGACCCCGGTGATCAGGAAGCGGTTCTCCGCGGAAGCCGCTTTTCTGTTTGCACGTCAGGGCGCTGAGAGGGAGCGGGAGGGTGTAGCGTATTGGACGCCACTCTACCGTGGGGAAGAAGTTACCGATGCGCACCCGTTCGACGGTGGGGAGGATGTCCTCGCGGCCTTGTGCCAGCAGCCATTCGGCCCAGGCCCCGCGTAGTACCCGGCCCGGGATGTAGGGCGTGGAACTCAAGAACTGGGAACCGGCCCGCACGTCGCCCAGGATGAGGGGCTCTTCCGGTTTAATCTTCAGCCACATGATGCCCTCCTGCCCATTTATGCCACAATGCTTCCAATTCCTCTTGGGGAACCGGCTCATCATTCAGGGTGGCTTGAACTTCGACTTTCTCGATCCATCCTAGACCTCGCGTGCGCCCTCCGCCGACGGCAGATATCCAACGCGCCGCCAGCGTGACCAACGCGCAGGCCTGGAGCGCGCTCGCCCGGTCGGGGAAGTATCCCTCACTGGTGGATATGGCTTCCAGCGGGCCTGGTGAGGTGGTTTCCACGAAGAACAGGCGCCTCGGCAAGGCAGCCCGACGCTGCCGGCTGATGGACACGCCGCTGCGGATCTGAGCCACGGTGTCCGGCCCAAACCGCCCATCTTGAAACCGCAAGGGCGATGGGAAGCGCGGGTTCCCAAAAACCTGACACGCGGGACAAAGATTGTTGGCATCGGCGCACATTGTCTCCGGTGTCGGTCCGGTGCATACATCCAGTCCCCAGGTACGCAGCAACGTCTCAGCCCGCTCACGCAAGGCCCCCTTCAGGGTGGTAGCGGGGATGACATAGTCGCCGTCTGGCGACATGGCCAGCGCCTTATCTGCAGCCCAGCGCCAGCGATTTCCTGTGGTGTGAAAGGCGGAATACAAAGTAAAACGTAGCTTCAAATGCAGATGTTCCATCATTCTTTCTCCTCTTGCACATCCGGGCGCGTTGCACGTAACTCAGCCAATTCCAACACATCAAGCAAAGCAGTTCGAAGGCCTTGTCTTTTATCATCCCTCTTATAAATCTGCCAAAGAGGAGCTGGTGCGCTCGTTCGGTATTCCTCCTGCATCGCCGATCTGCCCACTCTCTCCAAAAAATCGGCTAACTGTGCACGCTTATCTTCCCCTCTGCGCGCAATATCGTAATAGACTGTGTTAAGCGAGACCCATACCCCTCTGTCCAAGGCTTCACCCCAGCGGTAGCGCAACGCCCTGGGCCACCGGGATGCTTCTCGAACCAGGTCTGTGAGCTCTTTGGCCCGGTCGAGCGTGTATGGTCTCGCCGTGAGCTTCTCATTGCCACGTCCGTAGTAACTCATCAGCGGCTCCGCCTTTTCCGCAGCCACCGGGTTGGGCAACCAGAGGAAGGTGACGGCACTCTGGGGATTTTCCGTGTCCGCTTTGGCTTCCCGCTTGGCCGTTTTGAGTAGGTCGCTGGCAAGATATTCCAGGTAGCGGACCGGGTACTTGACATCGGCGATGGCGATGCCACACGAGGCTGTAATCTTCTCCGGCCAGCCCTCCGGCCATTGGCCTGGTTTCTTTTCGACAAGGCCCCGAACGCGCGTCTCGAATTCCTCCAGAAATTTCACCGCCACTTCCCAGGCGTAACCCGCCTGGATGAGCAGTGTGACATCATCGCCGCCGATGTTCACGATCTCAAAAGGCCAATAACCGTCACTTTTCTGCAACTCCTGTCCGCACACGTCCTGCAAAGCTTTGAACAGAGCTTGCTGCGTTCCCTCTCTCAGGGCCTCAGAGAGCGCCCTGAATTCCTCTTCGCTGCGGACTTTCTGGAGCAGTTTGCCAATGTCATTCCCATCGGCGTAGAGAAAGGCCACATACTTGCGGCGGGCGCTTTTGACCAGGTGATCGAGGTCGGGAGGCTGTTGAGCTGTCGGTTGATACGCTTGAGAAAAACGCTCATTGAATTGTCCTCGCACTTTGCGTTCCTTGCTCTTTACTCCCGTTTTATATCGTCGCAAACAAACCGGACACAGGGCTACCATCTCGGCTTTCTCTTGTCCCTCTGGCTCGTAACGAGGCACTTCCTCCAGAGCAACTCGTTTGCCACACACCTCACACCTCCCGCCGAAGGGAAAGGCTTCAAAGAAGGGGGCGCTGTGCTTTTGGGTCTTCGCCTGGCGGACCTGGTCGCTGAGAAAAGCGACCCGACGGGCGAAATCGCCGCTCTGTTGGGCTTCTTGATGGGCATTCCAAAGCCGTTTTGCCCAGCCGTCTTGAGGCGGGCTTGCAGAGCCGGGGGGCGGTGAACCACGCTCAAAGGTTACCGTTACCGTGGCGGTCAGCGTGTGCTCAAGGTAGATGTTTTCGATGGCATCTTTGGCCTCTTCTGCTTTGTCTGCCGGAATCTTGAAAAGGAAACTGCCCCCTGAGCAGTAGATTGTATCCCCGCCAAGTTCCTTAATCTTTTTCTCAACCTCATCCTCGCATTCCAGCAGCAACTGACTGCCACCGCGAATCTGGGGCAAAGAGGAAGTCTCGAAAACAAATTCTTTGATTGCGTCCACGTCGCCGTGTAGCAACACTATATGTTCGTTATGTTCCATAAGTACCCTCCCCTACGGAGTTAGTTTTGCAGAGAACTCCCCCTTCGAAAACTCCGATGATCCTGTTTCTCTCGTCACTTGGCTTCCCTTTCCTCTCCCGAAAAACCGGAGCCTCGCACTTTCTTCACATTATACCTCGCCCACTTCCGACGCACATCAGAACAATCTCTGAATTCCCCTACGATCCTTCCCCCAACCACCTCCTCATCTCCCGCAGGCAAGGGCGGAAGTGCTCACGGACGAAGTGATAGCTGATGTACTCCCCCGGCTCCAGCGCCCACGCATTCCGGCACTCGTCCAGGATCGGGGTCTTGTGGGTATCCACCGTCTTCAGCGTGATCCCCATCG
>WFSD01000413.1 GCA_015486235.1 Anaerolineae bacterium | reverse complement strand
GAAGGGATACGCCCCCTCGATCAGCCTGCCGTTGATCCAGAAGCCGGGTGTTCCTCGGATGCCCATTTTGCTCCCGGCTTGTACATCTTTCTGGATACTGCTCTGCGGCTGTTTGGCGTCGAAGCATGCCTTGAATTTGCCAGCGTCCAGATTCAATGATTTGGCATATCCTTCCATCTTGGAGGCGATGTCTTTGCTCCCGACCCAATCTTTTTGGTTCTTGAAGAGAAGCCTGTTCATCTTCCAGAAAGATTCAGCTCCCTGCTCTCCGGCGCAATCGGCAGCTACGGCAGCATCCATAGCATGAAGATGTATGGACACAAGAGGCATGTCACGGAATACCAGACGTGCGACGCCGGTCTTGATGTAGGTGTCTATGATTTTCTGCGATGTCTGTGCCTCGTGCCTTCCGCAGAACGGACACTGGTAGTCCGAGTATTCGATGATGGTCACCGGTGCGTCGGGCTGACCCAGGTATGGATCTCCTTCGACGGTGAAACCGACGGGAATCCCCTCGAACTTGCCCGTGGGGGGCTTGGCCTTGCCCGGCACGCCGCCAGCCGTCTCCTGATGCTCCGCCGCCTGCGTGGCTGTGGGTTTCGGGGCCTTCGTGGGTGCCTTGGTGGGCACCGCGGTAGCCGTGGGGGTTGTCTTGCCGCCACATGCCCCCACGACCATCGCCATTATCAGCAGAACTGCAATTATCCAGAATCCTCTTCTCACTCTGAACTCCTTTCCGCTCATTTGTCGTTTACTCTGCTAAAAAGCTCTTTCGCCGCGAAATCCGGTAGATACGCCGGAAAGCCCGAAAAGCCGTCAGCAACCAGCCGGTAGCAACTCTTGGTGAAAGCTGACGGCTATCTGCTAGCGGCTTCAATAGATGAACTCCCGTATGTCGTAGATGGAGAACTTCGGGCGGTTCTTCGGATTCGGCGGGACGTACCTGTTCCGGATCGCCTGCTCCTGGGATTTCATCTCCTCACGGGTGAGCTGCCTTATCCCCGCTCGCTTAGCAATCCCCACGTAAGGTGCTCCCGGAAGTGCAACGAACTCGGAGAAATAGATGAAATCCCTCCGGTCTAGCGGCATCTCGTTGAGCATGCGGACGGTATCCTCCATGTGTCCGGCTGCATACCGGTCGCCGCCGGCCCCCACGAGGATGATGACGCCCACCGCCACCCCTCCGGCTTTCAACGCCCGGACAGCCTTCAGCACATCCTCTGCAGTGCCCGGCTTCTGGAGAAACCGGAGCAGTGGGTCATGTCCCGATTCCATGCCGATGTACGCCCGCCGCAGGCCCATCTTTGCCAGAGAACGCCACTGTTCTACTGTCTTCCGGCCCACGTTGAAGGCATCTATGAAGGAGTAGATGCCTCCGAACCCATCCGGATGCTCCTGACGCCAGGCTGCCTGCTCGTCCGGTGCCAATCCTCCGGGCATTACCTCGAACTCTCTATGGATTTCATCCATCAGCCCGGACAACATTCGATATGATATCATCAAAGCGTTGGCATCTGCAAGGAAGAGAGTTTTCTTCAACACCAGCGCCGGCCCGAAAAATCCCTTCACCTGGGCTATGTGCTCGCGAAACTCCCTTTGCTCTTTGATGCGGAACTGGCGATCCCTGTAGAAAGTGCAGAAAGTACATTTGTTGTACCAGCAACCCTCCGTTGCCTGGAGCACCAAGGCCATGTACTGGTCGGGGGGCAGGATGCTCACCGGTTTGTAGATCCGGCGGAACCAGTCGGCATCCTCCAGGAGCTTTTCCCACGACCAGGAAACAACCGTTTTCAGCGCTTCGCGGATGGCAGGGACGGACTCCTCACTGCTACTGGGAGCCGGCAGAATCCGGTACCCACCTTTCCCGATAGCCTCGAGCGCCCGTCGGGCCAGGTCGTAAGCCGAATCCACAAACTCCCTGGCTTCTTTCTCGGAGAGCCAACGCCTATCCCGTTGGCCATTCTCCCGCCATTTCGTCAGAACGCGGTTGTCCAGTGCCCGGCGGTAGTTTTTCCCGTTCACAAAGCCACTTATGAGGCGCCCGCGGGCATCGAAAGCGTAAACCGGTTCGGAGAGAGCTACCTGGAAATTGACCACGCCGGGCCTCCGGGATATATAAAGGGGATTGTCCCATCCCGGAAATTCGAAATAAACTGCCTGGAATCCCACTATTTCTTCCTTCCGGTGCTCTTACCCCCACCCAGACTCAACTCGAACAGAGCGATAGCCATCACCCACACCACCGTCAGTTCCCACGAGAAAGCACGGCTTATTCTGAACCCCACCAGCATCGACAGTGTTATCCCGATCCACGCGGCCCACCTTAGCGCCACGAACCACGGGAGAGATGAATCCCTCGCGCTTAGCACCAGGAAAGTCGCCAGAACCACCCCCCAGAAAGTGAATTCGGCGACCCATGCTCCTACGGTCGGGCGCGGCGGGAGGAAAAGCACCAGTGTCACTGCTGCTGCAAAGAACATTCCCGTCAGCGCTGTCAGGAACACTTTGTATCCATACCTCAGCCCGCTGAGCGGGTTCGTCTTGGTCATAGTCACTGCCACCTCCTCGGAACCACTGCATTGCCTGGATGACCAGCCATCTCGCCGCTACCCCCTGTTTTCCTTTTCCTTCTCTTTCCCCCAGGCGTTGAGATCAGCCAACGCCCTGGCAACTTCGGCGATTGCCATGCGCTGTTTCCGATACAGATCAGATTCACTCATTGCCAGCCGGTTTGCCACTTCCCTCGTGCGCTTCCCCTGGATGAATTTCAAGTCGACGATATTGTACAGAGTCCATTCTGGCGACGTCATCTGACGTTCTCCTTCCGGACGGAGTCGTTCTACAGCTTCCCGCAGGACTTTCCGCAAAGCGCGGATGGGACTCCCCTCATGCTTCGCTGTCTCGCTGACGACCTTGAGCTCCAGGAGCGGGCTCTCACGCAGTTTTGGTCCTCCCCAATAGTGGGAAAGTGCATCCTTCACCCACTGGACGAACTCAGGAGAAGCGCCGATGTCCTCGCCTGCGCCTTCCTGTGACGATAGAGGAACACCTTTGGGCCGGTACATGATCCGCCCGCGCCAACGCTGCACCCTCTCGATATCAGGGATGATCCTTTGCAATGCCAGGAATATCCCCTGCTGAAGCACCCCATCTTCCAATGCGCGCTCTACCTGTCGTATCAGGTCTCCTGCCATGGCAATCGCTGCCTTGTCCAGAGAATCTACGTGCTCCGGTGTTCTCAACGCTATCACTCCAAGCACTTCATCCCTGGCGCGGGTGCGCAAGGGCACCAGCCAGTACCCGTCGTATGGCACGAAAATGTGTTCTCCCTCCAGCACTTCCACAGGACCATTGTTCACAGCCGTCAAAGGGAACTCGCCTTCTTCGAGGAATCTCTTGACGTCGGGCGATAGATAGCCACAGGAAGCCTCTTGCTTCAATCCCTTGTCCGTCAGAACCGCTACCAGACCGCTGGGGGAGCTCAGAACCTCACAGAGACCCCAAAGCGCCCCTTCCATGATCTGCTGAAGGTCGGTGGATGTCAGCAAGTGCTCGTTCAGCTCCTCTAGCCACGCCAGTTCACGCCAATCCTTCCGGTAAGCAATCCAATTGATGACTGGGCGCATCCATTGAAGGAGCCCTTCCACCACGATGACTGCAATAGCCACTCCCAAGGCGGTGGTCACGCCAAGAGGCAGTTTTGCCCATCGGCTTACCGTAGGCGATGCCAGCACCACCCCGATGAGAACGGAAGCCAACAGAGGGGCACGCGCCAGGAAATCCAGCAGGTCGTGCTTGATGACCCTATCGGGCGTGAAAATGCCATAGTAGCTTACGGTGTATGCCATGACTACCAACATGAATCCTATCCCCACATTCCCCACGAGAGAGAGGAAAAGCACCGTGTCCGGTCCCAGGTACTGGCGCGACCCGGTAACTGCCAGGTAGGGGAAGACACTCACGCCTGGGGCAGCAAACGACAGGGCAAGCCTCACGAGGCGCCGTCGAACAGTGGCTGAACTGTAGCGGCTCCTGGCTCGGAAGATCATCACAGCGCCGGCCAGCAAGCTTGCGGCGAAGTAAACCACGAAGATCCAGAAATATGGCCCTGCCGACAACTGGCTCACAGGTGGTTCCACTTTTCCATCTGTCACGATCCAATCTGTGAACCAGGCAGCAATCCATAGGAATACAGCAGCCAGATAGTTGAAAGCGACGAAAGCTTTTCGTCTCCAGTTGGGAGGGGTGGTGGTATCTAGCACAGCGACAGCAAAATGGGAATATGCGGCAGGCACAAACGCTATTCCAAGCCACTGAAACCGGAGCCAGCGAAGGATAGCATCGTGCTCTGTCACCTGGTTGACCATCAAGTCGCCGCCGTAAACGATGGTGACACAGAGGAAAAGCAAAGCCAGACTCCGGCTCAGATCAGTGCGCACAGTCCTGAGCAGAAGGTAGAGGAAAAGGGAGAAAGCCAGTATCAGGATAGTGCCGGAAAAGACTAAGTTCGTGAAAGAAAGCCAGACCCGCCAGTCCATTTGCATCTCAGGACAACGTCATTCCAAACAAAAGGGCTACATCTCTGTTCCTGTAGTACAGGTCATTGTACCCGACAAACTCCAGGCCGTTCGATTGACAGAAAAGGATGGCCGGGTAATTCTTGCTTGGCAGAGGGATGATCAATTGGTGCAATCCTCGATCGATAGCCAGATCTCTGGCACTTCTCAACAGCAAAGTGCCTACCCCGCGTTTTCTGCAAGGCTTGTCCACCACCAAATGCTCGATGATGCCGGTATCCTCATCGTTGTCGGAGCTCATGTCCACAAATCCACATACGTGGCTTGCTTCTTTGGCGACCAAAACCCATCCCCCCTCCCAATGTTTGGCCATGGCTTCTCCCAGTGGAGGTGGAGAAACCCATAGTGTTCGCGGGAGCTTGACCTTTTGGAAGGATATCGTTATCCCTCCAGCGACAAATGACCTGTGCATTTGCCATATGTAATCGGTCTCATAGTCAGCATCCAGCGAATAGCACGCTGTGAGCTCTCGTAGATCAGGCTTGCGGACGAACATGGGTGACATCGTTTTCGCTCCGGAACCAATCACAAATTGCGCTCTATACGATTCGCTATTTGGCCTTTCTGGCTTCTATTCTAACACTTCTCAGGGGTCCTGGGCAACTATTCGACTTTTGGGGGTCGCTCCGGGAGTGTCTTTTCGCGATTCACTCGATTCGTCGATTTGCGGCCTTTAGCCCTCGTCGCCCATCACCCCAGCCGCCTGCGCCGGGTGCGTGGCGCAGATGGCGGAACCGGAGATTGGGCCACAGAATGGGGTGGATTCCCGCCTCGGATTTACGAACTGACCTGAACAGTTACGCCGATTCTCTGACAGGCCCTACTCGGCAGATCGTTCTTGACGTGCAGACGCAGTCTTTGTCATAATCTGGGCGTCTTTTTGCTTTGGACTTTTGACAAAGCGGAAACGGAGCTTTCTGGGGCTTCACGCCTGGCACATGACTGGGAAGAAAGGGTACATCTTGTGGTCGGGCTCCGCCCGACCACAAGATGTACCACCCCTTCTTTTCTGCCCTCAAGGCGAAAAACTCAGCCTGGCAGGGCAGCCCGATCGTCAAAAGCCCAATTTGCTGGTTGGCAAGCAAAGCCACTCGAAATCCTCTTGTGGGGAGCGATAGTTTCGCGAGTTAGGAGGAAATCATGAAAGGAGGTGCAAGGTATCCCAAGCTCCTCGTGTTCTCTTTGGTGCTGCTGTTGCTAGTCACGAGCTGTGGCAAGCCTGTTTCCACCCCAATCCCGTTCTCGTCGCTCCTTGTCCCGGAAGGACAAAGCCCGACCTTTTCAGGTCGGGCCAGTTGATTGCTCTATGCCGGGTCGGGCCCGGCTCTCAGCACCCCAGGCAGGATTTGAACCTGTGACCTCCTCCTCCGCAGGGAGGCGCTCTATCCACTGAGCTACTGGGGCACGAAAAAGGCGGGGAGGGAGGGATTTGAACCCTCGAGGGAGCGTTAACCCCCTACCCACTTAGCAGGCGGGCGCACTCAACCGGACTATGCGACCTCCCCGTGACATTCGGTTAGGCGGAGGGAGAGGGATTCGAACCCCCGGTACCCGCTAAGGTACTGCGGTTTTCAAGACCGCCGCAATCGTCCACTCTGCCATCCCTCCACAAGGAATGGTGCCCTTCGCCAACCAAAAGTATAACAAATCCCAGCTCCTTCTGTCAAGTCACGATCGGGTCAGAGAGCGAAGCAATTCCTGGGTCGATGTGCGAACAAGCCCCCCAGGAGTCTTCGGAATCCCTCCCCCTGCCTCAATATGCGCATATGCGATGTTCATGCTATAATCTTTCCAGGCGCAAAGCTCGCAAGCTAACAGGGGGATTGGAAGACGATATGCATTTCTCTCTTGTAGAAGTCGTAATATGGCTCGTGGTGCTCGTGATATCCATAGACGTGCACGAGTTCTCCCATGCACTGGCAGCAACCAGGCTTGGTGACCCGACGCCCAGGTACCAGGGGCGTCTGACACTGAACCCGAAAGCACATCTGGACCCTGTGGGCACCATGATGATGATCTTCGCTGCTTTTGCGGGTTTCGGCATCGGCTGGGGGAAGCCGGTACAAGTGAATCCGTACCAAATGCGTGGGAATCCCAGGCTCGATATGGGCATAGTGGCACTCGCCGGCCCGACATCCAACGTCCTGCTGGCAATCCTTTCCGGCATCCCAATCCGGTTGGGGCTGATCACCAATCCAGCGCTGGCTCAATTCATCTTGATCATGGTGCTGGCAAACATAGGGCTGGCGGTTTTCAACCTGATCCCACTTTTCCCGCTGGACGGATACTCGGTTTTCATGGCAGTCCTGGAGTATATCCAGGCAAGGGATCTTCTTGATTTCTGGGCCAGACTCTCACAGTGGGGCCCAGGCTTGCTCTTGCTCCTCCTGATGGCCGACTGGTTCATGCCAGTGCCGATACTGAGCGACCTGATGTGGCCTCCAATAAAACTGCTTTCGTCTATAATCCTGGGCTGGTCGTAAAGCGAGCGAAATGGGAGTCGACGTCTTGCAGTGGCGCTACCGAGTCTGGCAGTTCTTCAAAGCCATGACAACAAAAAATAGCCCAGAATGGGGAAGAATAGCCGCCGCATATCTCTCACCGGAGCAGATGGCGCTTTTCCGGCGTATGTCCCCACACGACCAGAGGCACAGTGTAGATGTGCTCCAAAAGCTCCTGGCCAAAGACTGCCAAGAAGACGATCTCCTCAAAGCAGCACTGCTCCACGATGTAGGCAAGACGGCAGCACGTCTGACCCCATGGCATCGGGTGATCAGCGTTCTCTTAGGAAACTGGCTCGATCGGCTGGCGTGTGAGGAACCAGGGAAATGGTGTTACCCATTTTTCGTACAACGAGAGCACCCGCTCATTGGGGCAAAGATGGCAAAACATGCAGGATGCTCTCCGCGCTGCGTGAGAATCATCAGGTATCACCATGAAGAAAAACCCCCTCTATCTGATGAGGAGATGAATTTACTGGCAGCGCTGAAAGCTGCGGACGAGGAGCTGTAGGCGATGGGGAAAGACAGACGATCGCAGATTACAATAGTTGGGCTGGGCATGGTGGGCGCTTCCATAGGCTTGGCGCTGCACAAGGAGAAAGGCAATTTTCGCATCGTTGGGCACGACAAAAACCCTGAAGCGACAAAACGGGCATTGAAATTCGGCGCTGTGGAAAAGGCATCTTGGAACCTGATCAGCGCCTGCGACGAGGCATCACTGATCATACTGGCAATCCCATTTGGCGAGATACGCGCCACAATGGATGCTCTCGGACGCGAGATACGACAGGGTGTCCTGGTGATAGACACGGCAACTTTGAAGAAGCCCGTGCAAGCATGGGCGGATGAGTATCTGACACCAAAAGGGATCGCTTACCTGGGCGGGGATCCTGTACTTCCGATGGCAGAGAAAGAAGGATTTGAAGCCCCAAACCCCAATCTCTTCGAACGCAGGACTTTCTGCTTTTGCCCTACCACCGAAACGCCGGATGGGGCCATCAAAGTGGCGTCAGATCTGGCCGACCGATTGAGAGCAGCCCCCCTATTCCTGGATGCGGATGAGCACGATGCTCTCCGGGCCGGAGTCGAACACTTCCCCATGATGCTAAGTGCAGCACTCCTGAGCAGCACCGCGGGGAACGAAGCATGGCGGGAAATCAGGCGTCTGGCTGGGCGTCGATTCGAGGAATTCACCAAACTGCCGGAAAGTCCGGAAGGACTAAGCGCAATCTTCCTGGCAAATCGAGACAACCTCGCCCGTTGGATAGATATGCACATCCAGGTGATGGCCTACTTGAAAAGCGCCCTCGTCTCTGGGGACAAGGAGAGGCTGGAGAGAATACTGGAGGCATCCGAAGAACTCCGGAACCAATGGCTGGAAGCAGCGGCCTCCGGCCGGTGGGAAGAGCCAATAGCTACCCTGGAAAAGGATAGCTTCCTGGCCCGCATGTTTGGTCTCTCTGGTATTCTATACAGGAGAAAAAAGTGATAGGCTAGCGGCACGAGGGAAGTCATTGTGCCGTTCTGGGCAATTCAACAACCTGCTATGCAGCGAGGCACTTCGATCTCGCTTGCACGTATCTGCCAAAGAGTTTGCAAGAGCTCACGTGATTTTTTGGTTCACTTTCGGAGCAGATCTATGGGGAAATACCCTTACTCCCTCTCCGTTGCGATGCCTGCGTACAACGAAGAGGAAAACATCGAGGCTATGATCCAGGAGGTCATCCAGGTCATGGAACCTCGTTTCGACGATTTCGAGATAGTGGTTACCAACGATGGCAGCGCCGATCGCACAGGCGACGTGATCAGGGAAATCGCTGCACGCGACCCCAGGGTCAAGCTGGTGGAGCACCCAAAAAACCTGGGGTATGGGGCTGCGGCCTACTCGGCTATGAGTCATGCCACGAAAGATATCGTCTTCTTCACGGATTCCGACCGCCAGTTTTACCTGGAAGAAATAGACAAAGCCATCCCGCTGATCGAGAAAAACGACCTGGTAGTCGGCTATCGCGCCCCCCGGCGAGACCCGTTCCTGCGGGTTCTATACGGCAAAGGATGGAGTTTCCTGATATCACTTTTCTTCGGATACACAGCCAGGGACATCGATTGCGCTTTCAAGGTGTTCCGCCGCGAGGTGCTGGAAAAAGTGCTGCCACAGGTGCAGTCCAGGGGAGCCACTTTCAGCGCGGAACTGCTGGTCATGGCGAAGAGGGACGGATTCCGCATAGGCGAGATACCGGTCGGGCACCGGCCGCGTGTCGCCGGATCGCCCACGGGAGCGCGCCTGAACGTGATAACCCGCGCATTCAGAGAACTCTTCCTGCTCCGATGGCGCCTGTGGCAAGAGCACAAGCACGCCGTCTGACGATTCGATGCCCCTACGCATCCTGGGCTTAGCCCCAACCAGCTTCTTCTCCGACTACGGATGCCATGTGCGCATCCGAGGCCAGATGGGAGAGATGCAAAAGCGTGGCCACAGCGTGCTCATCACCACTTATCCCAGCGGAAAGGACGTGCCTGGGCTGGATATCGTCCGGCCTCCGATCCCGGCACGTCAATTACAGGTCGGATCGTCATGGCAAAAAATACTGCTGGACATCGCTATGGCGCCGGTGGTGCTTTATCACGCCCTGCGCTTCAGACCCCACGTGATACACGCTTACCTTCACGAAGGCGTATTCCTTGGCATGCCGGCGGCAAAGCTTCTGGGAATCCCCATCGTGTTCGATTTCCAGGGGAGCCTGACTGCCGAAATGGTGGAACACAGGTTCCTCCACAGGGAATCCCCACTCTTCCCGTTCTGGCTCCACCTGGAGAACCGCCTCGACCAGATCCCGCACATCGTGCTGACCTCCTCCGACCATGCCCGCGATCTACTGACACGGCAGTTCGGATTGAGACAGGAAACCATCCTCACAGTGCACGACAGCGTCGATCCCAAAAAATTCCATCCTCCGTCAGATGACGAACGCCAGCGCCTGAAACGGCTTCGAAAGAGCCTGGGCATACCTGCCAAAAGAAAAGTGGTGGTATACCTGGGGCTTTTGGCACCATACCAGGGCGTGGATATCCTCCTGGAGGCAGCACGAGAAATGACTGCT
>WFSD01000412.1 GCA_015486235.1 Anaerolineae bacterium | reverse complement strand
GGCTGCAGGCTGCGTTGGAGCAGGCACCGGAGTCGCGGTAGGTGTTGCCTTCTTGCCACATGCTGCAAGGATCGGCAAAAACATAGCAAATACCAAAATCCAGGTCAAGAGTTTTCGGTTTTTCATTCTTGTCTCCTCCATTTGTAGAAGTCACATGTTATCACGTCAGTGCGATGCAGAAAACCTGTTACGCCCAAACGAACCCTGTCTCGAAACCTGCTATCACCCCCTTTCAGCAATTGTCCGGAAAAACGTTCAAAGTGATGGTCAACCTTTCAACCCACTTGTCATAATCCCCTCGGTGAACTGCTTCTGCACCAGGAAATACAGGGCAATTATCGGCGCTATCGTGAAAGCCGCGGCAGCCATGAGCTGTTGGGTCTGGGTGCCGGACTCCACCACGAAACTCCTCAGGCCGACCTGGATGGGACGCACCTCCGGCTTGCTGGTGACGATGAGAGGCCATAGAAACGCATCCCAGCTCCCAATGAAACCCAGCATTGCTACGGTAAGTATCGCCGCCTTCGACAGTGGCGCCACTATCCGAAACAGAAAACAGAAATGGCTGCACCCATCCAGAATGGCAGCATCTTGAAGCTCTCTTGGTATGGATCTGAAGAATTGCCGCAGCAAAAAGATATAAAAGGGGCTGGCGATGAACGGTACTATCTGAGCCGTGTATGTATTATACCACCCCAACCTTCTGATTATCAGGAAGTTCGGGATCATCGTCACTTCCCCAGGAATCATCATAGTCGCCAGGAAGAGCATGAAAACAGTATCCCTTCCGACGAATTCCATCCTGGCAAATGCGTAAGCCGCCAGACTAGAAACAGCAACCAGCAACGAAGTCGTGGTAGTCGCTACGAAAATCGTGTTCAGGAAATACCTGCCAAATGGCTGGCTATTCCAGGCAATAACGTAGTTCTCCCACCGGAGCTTGGAAGGCCAAAACGTGCCAGTAGCCACTTCTCCATAGCTTTTGAAAGAAGTAAGCAGCATCCAAACGAACGGAAATAAGGAAAGCAAAGCTCCGACTGTCAAGATCAGGTAGATTATGGCACGCACCAGGTCGATACGAACGCCGAATACCCTGAATCTCACCGACGACACTCCTTATCCGTAGTGTACATGCCTGCTTCCCACCGAGTTCTGGATCAGGGTGAAGGTCAAAATGACGAAAAACAAAAGGAACGAAATAGCCGACGCGTATCCGTAGGTCGGGATCTCATAGAATTTCTTGTAAATGAGTATCGCCACAGTGGTGGTGGTGCCCAGCGGCCCGCCAACTGTTCCGGCTGATGCGTCGCTCATGATGAAAATATGGTTGAATGCCTTGAACGAGCCGATGATTGCCACTATTGTCAGGAAGAATGTAGTTGGCGAGAGCAACGGCACCGTGATGTACCGGAACAACTGCCACTTGTTTGCCCCATCTATCTCGGCAGCTTCGTAGAGTTCCTTGGGGATGTTGCCCAACCCGGCCAGGAACAGCGTAGCATCATACCCCAACCAGAACCAAATTACAAAGAAGAAAATCGTCACCATGGCGAGGCTAGGCCCGTGTATTATGACTTTGGTTCCGTAGGCCCGGGCTATCATGTCGAAAATCCCCCTGGGTTCCAGGAGCCAGTTGAGCGGCTTGAATCCCAACATCTCCAGTACCTGATTCACAGGACCATGCTGTGGATTGAACAGCCAGGCGAACACGGTGCCCGACGCAATGGTAGAAGTGATGTACGGCAGGAAATAGCTAACACGGAAAACCGACTGGGCTTTGATCTTCTGGAAGAGCAGGTAGGCGATGATCAGGGAAAGAAAAAGCTGGAACGGGACGGTGCCTATGACGTAATAAATCGTGTTCACCAGAGCGTTCCAGAAATCCGGGTCATGGATGGCCCTGTTGTAGTTCGCCAACCCGACGTATGCCTGTTTCTTGATCCGCCATTTGTGCAGGCTGATGTAAAAAGCGTAGAACATGGGCCAGAAGCTGAAGGCAATCAAGACTGCCGTTGCCGGCGAAAGGTAAAGATAGCCCATCAAAGCCGCCCGAACCTTCCGGCCACGCTTTCCAGAGAACCAGCCAGGAAAGCCTCCCGATCGAGCTCTCTCCAATGACGTTCCTCCTCCCAGCGACCGGGGCCAAATCACGCCCGATGCGATGATCTTACCAGCGCATCACGGCACCCTCTTCAAGCACTTGCAATTATACACGAGTGCATCCGCATCGTCAATTATCCTTCACCGGGCTTTCGGAGCAAATCAAGGCCCGGAAACGCTCCTGGGAGCCCTCACATTCGATACAGGACTTGCCCCGTGGAATAGCATTCCACAGGGCTTGTGCTGTGGCCTGCCTGGGGCTGACGAAAGCCTCCCGAAAGGCAGGCTAGTTCCTGGGGCCCGTACGGGCCCCTAGGAACTACTTCGTTTCCCTTCACTGTAGATTCGCGGGGGCCACCCACCTAGCTGGGTATGAGACACGCTCCTGTCCCAGGATATTGGATTTATCGGAAGCACAGAAGTAGTGGCTTGTCAAACTCATTTCAGTGGGTGGTGGGTAGGCGAAGGCAGTGCCTTCGCCTACCCACGAGCACGTACGGTGGCGTACCATCTCTCGGATAGAATGCGATCGGAAACCGTGCTCACAATGCTCAGATTGACGAACCAGTAGGCATCATGAGAGAGACGTTTTTGGTGGCGGCGCGGATGATTTGGTCGAGCACGCCGACGGTCCTCAGCTGCCCCAAAAGTGGCGGCGGCATTATTCTTGAGGCGAATTATTCCCCCGCTCTGTTCCGATAGAGCGAGAGGTCGACCACACCCACCATGGCAGCTTCGTCGAGGAATCCACCGAGGAAAGCGTTCACCTGATGCACGTAGGGCGCTGGGTCGCTAAGCATATCGTTGTACGGGACCTCCAGCAAGGAGAAATTTGGCTGCCGTCGGACCCAGGCCAGCACATGCCGCGTGTGCTTAGAGAAAAGCGCCATTAGCTCTTCGTCGCTTGTCTTGTCCGGGTTCTCGCCTCTGCGAACCAGCATTTTACGCTGGGACGCCAGAACCTCTTTCATGTTGCGGTGCATGAAAAGGACTCTGTAGTTGTAGCCTGATGGCAAATACTCCAACAAAGCTGAAATCACTTTCACAGCCTTGCCCTCGGCCTCCGGCAGCCACGCTGTATCCCCTTTGTTCAGCTTTTTGACCCGCTCGAACTCGTAGTAGCCTCTGGGATTGTCCTCGTCTGGAGCGCGCAAATTGTCCGTGAGGATCGACAAGCCTCCAGCTTCCAGCATTCTCATCACCATGGAAGTGCCGGACCTGGGCAACCCGGAAACTATCACCACCGTCCGAGGCGGTAGCCGCTTTGCTTCGCTCGATTTGAGCAGCTTCTTCAGCATGGCTCTTTAGCCTTCGTCCTCCGGCCTGCGCACGAACCCCTTCTTGACCAGATAGTCCAGGATGATGCGGGCGTTCTCCTCTGGCGTGTGGTTGATCGTATCCAGCCGTATCTCCGGATTGAACGGCGGTTCGTACGGATCGTCTATGCCGGTAAAGCCTTTGATCTCGCCGCGCCTGGCTTTGGCGTAAAGCCCTTTGTGGTCCCGCTGCTCGCATACCTCCAGAGGCGTATCCACGAAAACCTCCACGAAGCGGTCCGCGCCAACCATGCGCCTCACATCGTTCCTTGTGGCTTCGTAGGGGCTGACTGCAGCGCAGACCGCTGTACCCTCGTGTCGGACGATCTCGGCTGCCACGAAGCCAATCCTGCGGATGTTCGTGTCCCTGTCCTCTTTGCTGAACCCCAGCCCTTTCGAGAGGTGGGTGCGCACCACATCGCCATCCAGCAAAGTCACCTGCCGCCCGTGTTCCATCAGCAGGTAGGTCAGAACCTCAGCCGTGGTGGATTTGCCCGCACCGCTCAGCCCGGTGAACCAGATACACACCCCCTGCTTATGCCTTGGAGGGTAGCTCTCCGAGAGTATCTCCGCCACCTCTGGCCTGGTGAACCATTCCGGCAGCTTTCTACCGTTGCCCAGGTATTCTTCCCGGACCTGAGTGCCGGAGATGGAGGCCGCCCTGGTACCTTCACGTACTTTGGTGACTTCCTCGTATCGGTCCTCGTCCGGCAGGTAAACAAGCATGGTGAACGGGATGATCTTGACTCCAATCTCGTCGCTGTACTTTTCAGCAAGCTTCTGAGCGTCGTAAGGCCCGTAGAACGGCTTACCGGCAGAATCCTTGCCTGGTCCGGCGTGATCTCTGCCCACGATCAGGTGATTCGCGCCATAATTTCTGCGGATGATCATATGCCAGACCGCCTCCCTCGGGCCTGCCATGCGCATCGCCAGGGGCAGCAGGCTCAGGACGACCCTGCCCGGGTTGTAGTACCGTCTCACCAGGGCTTTGTAAGTACGCACGCGGGTGAAATAATCCACGTCACCCGGCTTGGTCATCCCGACCACTGGGTGCAACAACAGCGTTCCGTCCACCGATTCGGTGGCCCGCTTGGTGAGTTCCTCATGGACGCGGTGCATTGGGTTTCTGGTCTGGAAAGCAACTACATTCTCGTGACCAGCTTCTTCCAGGCGCTGCCGTGTCTGGGCTGGCGTCAGGCGCAGCTCCTGGAAGTCGTAGTGTTTCGGCAAGCTGATGACACGAAGTCCGCCGGAGATGTTCAGCCTACCCCACCGGGACATCTCGGCGACCAGAGGGTGGCGCAGATCGAGCGTCCCGAAGACTTTCTGCGCCATATCATCCCTGCTCCACTCGTAAATCTCCTCGACGGTCATCACCGCCAGTAGTTCGTTTTTGGCATTTCGGATGGCGATATCCTGATCCAGCTTTATATCCGACCCTGGCTCCACTGGCAGCGTGATCGGGATCGGGAAAACATAGCCGTTCGCCAGGCGCATCTCCTCCAGCACCATGTGGTAGTCTTCCTCGCCCATGAAGCGATCCAATGGCGAGAACCCGCCAGTCGCCATGATCTCCAGGTCGCACACGACCCGCTCCGACACCTGGATCGATGGCAGACGGCTGGCGTATGCTTTCAGCTCCTCCACCTCTTCGGGCGGGACAATCAGGTTGACCAGTTTGCCACCGTATGGCGGTATCAGTTTTACCTTGTCCATGTTGCGCCTTCTCCTTATCACGTAATGTTTTGCGTGGCCTATATTGTATAGGAGAAAGAAAGGGAATGACAATTTCCGGGCACGCGCACACCTGCATGCCAAATGGAATCCACAATATACGTCTTTACCGGGCACTCCGGGCGTAGTAGTCGCACAGGTCGCGGAGCACGCATATCTCGCATTTCGGTTTGCGGGCGGAACAGATCTCACGCCCGTGGCGGATCAGGTTCAGATGAAATGTGTAGTACAGCTCCGAGGGAACCAGCTTTTCCAAAATCCCTTGGGCTTTCTCTCGGTTGACTTTCGGCCCGATCAGGCCAAGCCGTTTGGAGATGCGATGCACGTGGGTATCCACAGGGAAAGCAGGCATGTCGAGGCTAAAGAGGAGGATGATGGCAGCAGTCTTCGGGCCGATGCCGTTGAACGAAATAAGCCATTCCCTCGCATCTTCTACTGGCATCTTCCGCAGGAACTCCAGGGAGATACTCCCCCGCTCCTCGGTAAGCCGCTGGAGGGCTCCCTTTATCCGCACTGATTTCTGTCCGCCCAGCCCCGCGATGCGTATGGCATCCTCGATTTCTTCTACGGGAGCGTCGCGCACGTCCTCCCAGGTAGGGAACTTCTCACGCAGGCGGTTGAAAGCAATATCCCGCAGGCGGTCGTTGGTGTTCTGGCTCAGGATGGTGTTCACCATCTCGGAGACGGCATCCATGTGGTGATGTTCTGGCTCTCCGTACACCTCGAGGAGCCTCTGGTGAACCTTCAGCGTTTTTTCTCTCAACGCCTCTGTTCCTTTTCCCATCGTCAGATGTGCCTGAGCCTGCACCGGGGATGATTCATTATCCCGTATAAATCCGAGATCGAAGCGCCGATGGCCTGCGCCAGGGACGAGATGCTGGAGAAATCTTCCTCGGTTAATTGGCGCAGCAATGCCGCTTCCTCCTCGCTCACTCTGTGCCGGCTAAGGATGCGGTCGGGATCGTCCAGGAGTTTCCGTCGGCAATCGCGGCACTGCCACGAGTGACCTACAATGATCAGCATCTCCTCTGATGGCATGCCTCTCCTCAATCCCTCGTCTGCATGGTGCGGGCTTCCTCGACTATCCTGACGCCAGCACTGGCGCCTATGCGAGTTGCTCCTGCTTCGATCATCGCGAGGGCTTTCTCGGCGGAGCGGATGCCGCCAGCAGCTTTCACGCCCATCTCCGGTCCAACGACCTCCCGCATAAGCCTGACATCCTCAACCGTGGCTCCGCCAGGGCCAAATCCTGTGGAAGTCTTGACGAAGTCTGCACCCGCAGCTTTCGCCAATCGGCACGCGCGCACTTTTTCCTCACCCGTCAAGAGGGCAGTTTCGATAATCACTTTCACCAACGCTCCCTGGTCGTGGGCAGTCCTGACCACCTCTCCGATGTCCTCCTGAACCAGATCATCCCGCCCCGATTTCAGCGCCCCAATGTTGATGACCATGTCTATCTCCTGCGCTCCAGCTTCTATGGCGAGGTTGGTCTCGTAAGCTTTCACATCAGGCATCGTCGCCCCCAGGGGGAATCCAACCACGCTGGTCACTTTGACGTCGGTCCCGGCCAGTTCTCTTGCCGCCAGGGCAACGTAGGAAGGATTCACGCAGGCGCTGGCGAAATGATACGTTCTGGCTTCTTCGCACAGGCTCCGTATCTGTTCCTCAGTAGCATCAGGCTTCAGCAATGTATGGTCTATGTAGCGGGCCAGTTCGTCTGGGCTTATCCTGAGCATTCTCATCCTCCTGGTTCCACATGGTAATGTGAGACGATTCCCCAGTACTTCGGCGGGAAGTAGGAGACGATTGCCTTCCCAATGATGTATTTTTCCTTCAATGGACCCCAGGCGTGGGAGTCGCTGGAATTGGGCCGGTTGTCCCCTAAGACGTATATCTCGTCCGGCCCCAGGGTAATCGGGCCAGTGTTGTAGGTAGCATGGTTTAGCCTGTACGGTTCCGCCAGAGGCTTCCCATTTATATAAACCACACCTCTGCGTATCTCCATCGTCTCTCCAGGCAACCCTATCACGCGCTTGATATAGTCCCTGCGGGGGTTGCGGGGGTAGCGGAACACGATTACATCCCCCCGTTTTGGCTGCCACAGGCACCTGTGGAGGTCTACGTGTATGTTCACCTTTGGGATGTCGACGTAAATACCGGGGCAGTACGCCCATCGGTTCACGATCAGGTACTGGCCGTCGTGGAAATTCGGCTCCATGCTATGGCCTTCTATCCTGAAGTTCTGCACCACCGAGCGGATGGCGAGGAACAGGATGACCGTCAGGATGAGTACCTCAAAGGTATCTGCCAGGAAGCTTCCAAAGCCCTCTTCTTTTCTGGTTGCTTGGGGAGGGGAAGACGCTCCAGGAGCCGGCGTGTTCGTAAAAGCGGTTGGCATTTCTTCTTTTCTGTCTTCCACGGTCTGCAATCCTCTCTACATGCCATACCCTCAGAAGGGTTCCGGCCGATCTTTTCGACGAGGCAAATTATAACAGCGTGCAGGTACGAAAGCAAACAGGGGTTGCACATTTGACAGTTTTCCTCTATAATGGGGTTACAGGAGTTCATTACTCAGGCCAGAACGACTTGCACTCTTAAAAACAATGTCCAGGTAGTCTGGACTTTTGACAATCGGGCTGCCCTGCTAGGCTGAGCATTTCGCCTCGAAGGCAGAAAAGAATGGGTGGTACATCTTGTGGTTGGGCGAAGCCCGACCACCATTTCTTCTCAGTCATCTACCAAGCGTGAAGCCCCAGAAGGCTCCGTTTCCGCTTTGTCAAAAGTCCAGGGTAATGAATTGGACTTTTGACAAGGTCGAGCTGAGGAGACTGGGCCGACCGGCTCGGTTGTCAGGAGTCCAAATGTGAAGCGTCCTGGGTAGCCTGTTCCAGAGGCGGGTACTGAGAGAATTACCTGCCCTGGCAGCGTTCGAACTGGACGGGCTAGCAGCTACATCACAAGGGGAATACTTTGGAAACAAAAACAGACGATGGAAGTCTGTGGAGTGGACGGGGAAGAATCTCCCGGAGAGAATGCAGCCAAAAGCAGGCCTTCTGTTCATTTCGTCAGAAGGGGCCTGTTTTTTTGTTTTTTGGAAGTGAGGAGAAGTTCCCACACTTAGAGGAGGGAGAAAAGAATGGGTGCAGAGTTTCCGTGGTTCAAATATTATGACGAAGGCGTCCCCCGTCACCTGGAGTACCCGGATGCCCCTCTGTTCAATCTCTTACAGGAATCTGCTCGGCGATATCCGAACAACATAGCGGTGTACATGGTCCTCAAATATCTTCCGTTGGGCCTGAAAGTGGGTTCCAAACTCACGTACAAGCAACTCGACGAGTTATCCAACAGATTCGCTGCAGGGCTCAAGTCCCTTGGCCTCAAGCAGGGGGACAAAATATCGGTAATGCTTCCCAATACCCCCCAGTATGTCATCGCCTACTTCGGCATACTAAAGCTGGGAGGCGTGGTGGTCAACACGAACCCAACGTACACAGCCAGGGAATTGGTGCATCAGATGAACGATTCGGAGGCTACAGCCATCGTCACCCTGAACATTTTCTATCCGAAAGTCGAGGAGGCGAGACACGAAACCAAACTGCAGCACGTCATCGTCACCACAGTCCCAGAATTCGTCACGCCCCCCTTCGGCGTATTGGTAAAGCAGACCCAGAAAAAGAGCGGCGACTGGGTGGAGGTAACTTTCGGCAATGGAGTCTACGGATTCAAAGATCTGCTGATGAAGTCGCCAAATATACCGCCGGACACCACTGTGGGCCCGGACGATGTGGCTGTGTTCCAATACACCGGAGGCACGACAGGCATCCCGAAAGCAGCGATACTGACCCATCGCAACCTGACAGCAAATGCTCTCCAGGTTACTGCCTGGCTCCCGGATGCGGAATACGGGAAGGAAGTAACGCTCGGCGCACTGCCTTTCTTCCACGTTTACGGCATGACCGTGGCCATGGATAACTGCATCGCCATGGGTGGCAGGCTCATCGTGATGCCTGACCCCAGGGATGTCGATCTGGCGCTGGAGATAATCAATAGGGAGGGTGTAACCCTGTACCCAGGCGTGCCTGCTATGTACATCGCCATCAACCACCATCCCAGGGTCGCGGAGTACAATCTCAAAAGTCTCAAAGCATGTATCAGCGGCGCCGCTCCTCTGCCGATAGAGGTCCAAACGGAATTCGAACGGATAACGGGAGCGCGTCTGGTCGAAGGCTATGGGCTCTCGGAAGCCTCCCCGGTAACACATGCCAACCCGGTGTATGGGAAACGAAAGAAAGGGAGCATCGGAGTGCCACTCCCGGATACGGTAGCAAGAATTGCCGCGCTGGAGCCAGACGAGAATGGGCAGCGTCCGGAGATGCCGGTTGGCGAGGCTGGCGAGCTGGCAGTAAAAGGCCCGCAAGTAATGGAAGGCTATTGGAACATGCCCGATGAAACAGCCCTGGTGCTGGACGACGAAGGCTGGCTCTACACCGGGGACGTGGCTAAAATGGATGAAGATGGTTTTTTCTATATCGTAGACAGGAAGAAAGACATCATCATTGCATCTGGCTACAACATTGTTCCGAGGGAAGTGGAAGAGGTATTGTACGAGCACCCCAAAGTGCAGGAGGCCGTGGTCGCCGGCGTGCCGGACCCATACAGGGGTGAGACCGTGAAAGCCTACATCGTCCTCAAACAGGGCCAAACCGCCACGCCAGAGGAGATCGTCGCTTTCTGCAAAGAGCGCCTGGCTCCGTACAAAGTTCCAAAGCTGGTGGAGTTCCGATCAGAACTCCCCAAGTCCCAGGTCGGGAAATTCCTTCGCAGAGTTCTGGTGGAGGAGGAAAAACAAAAGATGGCAGAGCGGGAAAAACAATCGTGACATAACTTGCGGATTGTACAGATCTTGCCATAGAGTAGGGGCCGGGCCCTACTCTATGGTTTCAACAACCCACATTTCCTATCTCGAAGGAATATGTAACCTCTGCCGTCTTGCGAAACATGGCGGACGCAGCACAGTACTTGTTCTGAGAAAGCTCGATTGCCTGCTGAACGGCTTTCTCTGAAAGGTCATGCCCCTCTAGCTTGTACTCGATATGTACTTCGGTAAATACCTTAGGGTGTCTGTCACCACGCGTTGCGCTGGCTTTTACCACCATCGACTCCAGTTTCTGGCGCTTCCGATGCAGGATGAACGCTACGTCCATTGCAGTGCAGCCTATCAAACCTACCAGGAGCAACTCCATGGAACGAATCCCCGTGTCGTACCCTCCAACGTCCGGCGAGCTATCCAATACAATGGCATGTCCAGAGTCCGACTCCGCGATGAAGCGCATTCCTGAGTCCCACACAACCTGAGCAGTCATCGTTTTCTCTTCTGCCATATCTCACCCCTCACATTATCGGATGTATCCAGCGGGATTTCGAAGCAAATCAAGGCCCGAAAACGCCCCTGGGAGCCCTCACACTCGATACAGGGCTCGTGCTGTGGCTTGCCAGGGGTTGACGAGAACCTCCCGAAAGGCAGGCTAATTCCTGGGGGCCCGTAGGGCCCCCAGGAATTACTTCGTTTTCCCTCCAGCATGCGGCGTTTGCTGTTGCTCGATGCGGGCGATATTTTACAATAAATACCTCGATCCGGTCAATCCACATCCTCCGCCGGCCTGGCTGACTGAGGGCTGGCTTTCAGCGACTCCCATTCCGCCCGCAGGCGGTCGAGCTCGTCGCCGCTTATCGCCCGGCCGCCATAATGAACCCGCACGTATGCTTCGGTGATGTGGCGCAGGGATTCCTCGTGCCCCGGAAAAATCCCCGCCAGGCGGGGCTGGTACTCATAAGGGGTCTCCGCTGGCCTGCGGGGCAGGCCGCGCCTGGCCGCCAGACGCTCCACGTTGGCGTAAATATTGTGGACTGAAATTGCATCCAGCAACTCCCTGCCCACGCCGTACTGACGAACCAGATTGAACAGGTCTTTGATTCGTCTCCAACCTTTGCTCAGAGCACCGCCTGCGCCCAAAGGAGTGCTCAACACTTCCTCGCTGGCTCCAGGCAAGCTCCGTTTCTCCCTCCGCCCTAACTTCTCCAACCAGAGAGCCAGGACCGCCAACGCCAACAGCACCAGAATGCCACCGCAGATGAATTTCAGGGTTTGCATCATCTCCAGTAGCTTGCTGCTGGTAGTCTGCCCACCCACGCCGATGGATGGGGTCTGGATGGTCGGGCGCTGCTCTTTAGGCAAGGTCTCCATCAGGCGCTGAAAGTACAGGATGAGTTTGTCCATGAGAGGGCCAAGCCACTCGAACAGAGCGTAGAGCGCCTTGGTGAGAATTCTGTCCAGGAAGTGTATTTCCGGAGCGAAGAGTCGCCCCAGGAAAGCAAATCCTTCCGTCGAGTACGCCTGCGACACGAGAATGCCTGCCACCAGCACTGCCAGGGCGGTCGCACCGACGGTTCCCACGCCTCGCCATCCGAGCCGCTGTACCACATGTCCACCGACCATGCTCTTGGTCCCCAGCCGTGCCATGGACAGGGACATCAAGCCGCCAGCGAAAAAGAGAATGACGAACGGGGCTATCGAACCGCCAACCTGCCAGACGAATACCAGACCGCCTGCCAGGAGCAACAACACCCCCTGGCGGAACTCCGCAGAGACTACCCTGAACAAGTTTTCCCGCTGCACCAGTTGGATGGCGCGCCACCAGAAAAGGAAAAGAAACACCATCAGTAGAGCTGGCCCTCTGCTCACCAGTTCAGACGGGTGGGCGGGGTTCACGCCGAAAGCCAAAAGCCATACCAGTGCCGTCAGAACGACTAGCCCCAACAGCAGGATCTGGTACATCGGTGCCTCGATTTCCTGCACCCCCAACCACCGTACCAGGAGCATGAATGCCAGAAGCGTCACCCCTATCCCAGAGGCGACCACGCCCAGGGGGAACCGCCTGGCCTGAGGCACGATGGCGACGAAGAACGGGGAAACCCATGCCACCTCCATCGACCAGAGGGAAAGAAAGAGAGCCCAGATCCACTCCTGTTGCTCCATCAAGGGGGACGCCGACAATCTCTGCTCGCTCATGCCGCCTCCTCCGCCATCTCTGGCCTGAGCACGTCCCCGGGTGGGATGAGGTAAGTTCGTATCCCCTCCAGGCCATCGGGCAGGGGTGTGTCCTCCAGGGCCAGGAGAACCACAGGGCGCCCGCTGGACCGTAGCCTCTGGAGCGCTGCCACCTGCGGTTCCGTAACGATAGCGGTGACCAGGACCAGAGTCGCGCCCCACGGCAGACGCGTGCTTTCCCGAAGGAGCATCTCCTCGATGGGTGCCGTGGCGAATGGGGTGACGGCAGCCAATTGCTCCAGGATCACCACCAGGTGGTTAGGCGACCGGCCGGGTTGCACTTTGATTGGCTGATCCGATTCCGGGAGTGCCCCGTTGGCGTAGAGGCCGACCTGCCAGCGACGCTCTGCGCCATACCCGCACACGGACGCGGCAATGGTCACCACCCGCTCCAGTCGTTCCGGAATGGTGCCTCTCCACGCCTGGGCCAGCGTTGCTACGTTCAGAAAGACGACCAGGGAGTGGTGGGTGGCGGGTTCGTACACTTTCGTCTGCAGCCGCCCACAGTGGGCGGTGGCTTTCCAGTGGATATCCCGCATCCGGTCGCCTGAACTGTAATCACGCACGCCCATGGGCCTGCTTGGCTCCTGGAACAAAGGCAGGTCGCTCTTCACATCACCGAAAGGCCCTTTGGCCGGGAGCCCCAGCTCTGTGAGTGGGAGCATTTTGGGGTAGACGATGAGCCAATCCCGACTTTTCAGCCGCCTTTCCTGGCGGAAAAGGCCGAATGGGTCTCCTGTCTCCATGCGGGCAGGCCCGAAGGAGAAATATCCGCGCTGGGTGCAGTGGATGCGGTAGTGGTGGGTCACCATGCGGTTCCATCGGAGGAAAAAGAACAGGCTGAGTTGTCCCCGCTGGGTAGCACCCGAGAAGACAACCTTGCCCCCCTCCAGAGGAAGCTGACGGGGAAACACATCGTCCAGGCGGAACCATGGCAGAGGCAACAACTTCCTGTTCTCGACGACCAGGTCTAAGCCAACAGTCTCCCCGAGGAAAGCGCGGGTCTCGCCGAACCGACGGCGGTAGCTCAACCCGACGAAAGCGACTTTGCTCCAGGACCAGCTCACGCCTGCAACGGTCAGGAGCATCGCGGCCAGGAGCATCAGGTCGTCCCGGCGCATGACCAGCCCCAGCAGTGTGACTATGATGATCACCCAGTACCATGCCTCGCTGAACTGGGTGTCTTTGCCCCAATCGACGCGGGCCCGGCGCACGCCTGTGGTGAAAAGCCTGAGGAAACCCTCGACTTCCGGGGGCTCCTCGTCCCTGGGCGAATCCATCATTCCACCACCGGCACCGGTACCTCGTCCACCAATCCTGATACCACCTGCTCCGGCGTCCTGCCGCGCAGGCGAATCTGCGGGCTGATGTGTATCCTGTGGGTCAGGACATAGGGAACCAGGGCTTTCACGTCGTCGGGAATGACGAAATCACGGCCACGGATTGCCGCCAGCGCCTGAGCTGTCCGGAAGAGGGCCAGCGTGCCGCGCGGGCTGACCCCCAGGGCAACGGCGGGGTTACCCCGCGTGGACCGGGTCACGCGAACGATATAATTCCGCACCGAATCTTCCACCATCACGTGCCGGATGGCTTCCTGCACCTCCAGGATAGTCTCCGGGTCGGTCACCGGTTCCAGCGTCTCCAGAGGGTCTTCGAGCTGAAAGCGATCCAATATCTGCATTTCTTGATCCTCGTCCGGGTAGCCGACGGAGAGGCGCATCAGAAAACGGTCTATCTGGGCCTCGGGGAGCAAGAAAGTGCCTTCGAGTTCGATGGGGTTCTGGGTCGCCAGGACGAAAAACGGCCTGGGCAGTGGGTACGTCCTGCCGTCCACCGTAACCTGTCGTTCCTGCATTGCTTCCAGGAGCGCTGCCTGGGTGCGCGGCGTGGCACGATTGATCTCGTCGGCCAGGAGCACCTGGGTCATGATCGGGCCCGGTCGGAACTCGAACTCCTGGGTTTTCTGGTTGTAGATGCTGACGCCCGTCACATCCGACGGGAGCAAGTCCGGGGTAAATTGTATCCGGGTAAAAGTGCAGCCCAGGGAGCGCGCCAGGGATTTGGCCATGTACGTCTTGCCGACGCCGGGCACGTCCTCCAGCAACACGTGGCCGTCGCTGAAAAGTGCAGCCAGCGCCAGGGATATGACTCCCTCTTTTCCGATGATAACCCTGCTTACATTCTCTATCAACAATTGGGAAACGGCATGAACCCCACTGATTTCCAACGTATCCTCCTGAAACCCTGCAAAATCAGGCGCTTTTCCATCCGGAAACGCATTGCGCCGAAGGTATCCTATCCCTTCGGCGCAATGTTGTCAAACCAAGTGTGTTAGGGGGGATCGAAGCAAATCAAGGCTCCGAAACCCTCCTGGGAGCCCTCACACTCGATACAGGGCTCGTGCTGTGGCTTGCCAGGGGTTGGCGAAAGCCTCCTGAAAGGCAGGCTAATTCCTGGGGGCCCGTAGGGCCCCCAGGAATTACTTCGTTTTCGCGTTAGGGGGTGAAGCAAATCCTGGGGCTCTAGGGGCCCCAGGATCCCCCAGATTCTGTTGTCGGTCTCCATCAGCCCCGATGGCAGGTCGTGATTTGCCCCATGTGCATCGAGAAAGCTCCTGAAACGGCTTTGGGTTTTCGATTTGCTTGGTGGTGCTCAAGAGAAGTGGAATGGGCTTGCCTTGCAGGGAAGCGAAGAAAACCTTTTTGCCCTCATCCATCACCCCGAACACAGGCAAATCTGCACCGTGGGCAATCCGCGAGTCGCGTCGGGATGGCACCCCTGAGCCGTTCCTGACCCCAGGAGGAGACGAGATTCACCCGACCGTCCCTCCCTCACCCACGGATGTCCGTTAGTGTTTCCTTCACTCACGTAGGCAATGTTCGTTTCAGGAAGTCGTCGAAGTGGCCCTCAAGCCATGTGTACGGCACAACGCCCGATATCCTGTCTATCAGGTCGCCGGAGTGGAAAAAGAGGAACGTTGGCACCTCTTCCACGCCATAGGCAATGGCCCACGATTGAGTTTCTTCTACGTTCGCCCGGACCATGAGCGCCTTGCCAGGGTGGTTGAGCAGCAGAGAGTGCACCATCGCCTCCATGGTGACGCAATTCACGCATCCGAACGTCCAGAACCCCACTATCACCGGTTCTGGCGATCGGAGCACCAGGTGGGCGAAGCTATAGTCGGTAACCCTCAGGATGTCTTCATCCTTGGCGCTCATTTTCCGCTCCAAAAAATTAAGTTGACCAGGCAGATTCTCCCCCGATCAACTTGCAGCTTTGCACACACGACTATATCAAAGCCAGGGATAACATGTCAAATCCAGGAACTGGCGTCGGACTTCCCCTGAAACACCTCCGGCATTCGTCAACCCCAGGCGATGACTCGTACCAGGCCACAGACGCCTCAAAAGAGCTCCAGAAATGGTTATAGGCTTTCGATTCGCTTCGAAGCCTCGGACAAGGGATAGCCAGGTGAGGTGCCGCACCGACCGAGTTGCGTATTTGCACTTTCCCCGTCATTGCCCGAAAATCGGGTACCGGCGCCGCGCCCGTTACTCGAATTGCAAGGGAACGTCTTAGCTTTGTGTGTGGTGCCGCGCATGCACAATACCCAATACATGAGCAGAGAAATACAGGAGCGGATATTGAAGAAGCATCTGATATCGGCAATCCTATTGCTGGTAATCCTATCATCTCCGATTCCGGTTATGCAGGCGAAAGTGCCTGTGCCAGAACACTCTACTCTGAAAATCATAGCACAGAGTCGTCGGGGCATTCAGATAGAAGTAGACACACCATCCCCTGTGAAGAAAATAGCTCGAAGGAAATGGACAGAACTATCCCTCCCCGGTTTTCCGGGATGGGCAGAATGGGACCGCCCCGGAGACGTCCGTCTGCCTGTGCTCGACTTCATACTGGGTGTACCGCCTGGCGTCGACGTGACGGCCGACGCGGTGCCGGATAAGGTGGTCCACATCCCACTGAAGAAACCTCTCGGGGTGGTCCCACTCGAGAAGCCAGTAACGCGCCACACAAGAGGAGTACCCACCACGCCGATAAACATCGCAGAAGGACAATCCCCGTCGCCCACGCCAGGGTTCCCGAAGGGCTGGGTACTGGTGGGCAAACCGGCTTTCATACGCCACCAACGCGTTGTGCGCATTACCGTGCTGCCGTTCCATCCAAACGCGGGCGGCACCTCCCTGAGCTACGCTCCGCGCATTCGCCTGACGGTACATTTCAACGGAACGATCCCTTCTACCGCTTTCGTCGACGAAGGGCCTTTCGAGCGAGTGTTGAAATCGTATCTGCTCAACTACGAGCAGGCGAAAGAATGGCGACTGCCCGAAAAGGCGGGCATGAGCGAGCCCTCAGGTCTCTCCACTCTCCCCACAACGAGGATATTCAGGGTAAAAGTGAACAAAAAAGGCATCTATCGGATTACATATTCCGACCTGCGCGCAGCGGGCATGCCGGTGAAGAAGCTGAACCCCAACACGTGCTGGATGGCCCGCGGTAACCGGGAGATTGCCATTCAGGTGGTGGGAGGAGAGGATGGGCGGTTCGATCCTGGCGACGAAATACGATTCTACGGAGAGCCCGCTACCGGAATCTACACGGACGAGAACGTCTACTGGCTTTCGTGTGGGGAACCCATCACGGGCCAGAGGATGCCTCAGACGGACGGGGTACCTGGTTCGGCCCCGGAGGTATCCTCTTTTCGTGAGGATCTGCATCGAGAGGAAAACCATTTCTATGTCAGTCTCCTGCCAAGAGGCGAGGGGAAAGACCATTGGTTCTGGACTTTCTATCGTGTGGCCTCTATCGGGAGCGTGCTCACCCGCACTTTCACCGCTGATATACCATCACCGGCGGCGGGACCGTACACGGCAACCCTCACCGTAGACCTGCAGGGGGCCGAAGATATCCCCTCTGTATCCCCAGACCATCATGTCAAAGCGTATGTGAACGGCACTCTGGTGGGCGATGCACGATGGGATGGGGATACCACATACATTGGATCGTTTCCTTTCCCTCAAGCTTTGCTGGTTTCTGGCACAAACCAGGTCACAATGTACGCTCCAGGCGATATGAGCCCCAACCAGGAAGGCGGTTATATCAACTGGTTCTCCATAAAGTACCGGAAAACGATGAGAGCGATGAACGATGAATTGAGTTTCACATCTCCGGGTGGTGGAAGGTACAGATACCATGTAACCGGTTTCTCGTCCCCTGATTTGCTCTTGTACGACATAACCGACCCATTCGACGTGCGGCGCATCCTCAACGCCGAAGTCCGCCAGGACGGAAGCGGGTACACTCTGGAGTTCGAGTACGAATCCGGCGGCGTCGCAAAATTCCTGGCATTGGGTTCAGGCCGGCTCATGACGCCGCTTTCCATAACCCCCGACACGCCTTCTCACCTGCGCCTGCCGGACAACCAAGCCGACTACCTGATCATAGCTCACAGGAATTTCTGGGACGCGGCCCGGCGGCTTGCCCAGTTCCACGAGAGCCAGGGGCTGCATGTGAAATTGATAGACGTTCAGGACATCTACGACGAGTTCAACGGAGGGGTATTCTCCGCCGAGGCCATCAAGGATTTCCTGGGATACACGTATCGCTACTGGCAGCCTCCTGCTCCCACCTATGTACTTCTCTTCGGTGACGGCAGCAGCGATTTTCGCAATTACATGGGGAATAGCCATCCGAATTACATTCCACCGCTCCTCCGATACGTAGACCCGTTCATCGGAGAGACAGCCAGCGACAACCGCTACGTGACAATCGCGGGTGATGATCAACTGCCGGACATGCTGATTGGCAGGCTCCCGGTGGACACTCCAGAGGAAGCGGATGCGGTAGTGAACAAGATCATCTCCTACGACTCCTCGCCCACGCCAGGGAATTGGCGCAAGACGCTTCTTTTCGTTGCAGACAATCCGGACTCGGGGGGCGATTTTCCTTCCATTTCCGACCTTGTGATTAGCGCGAGCGCTCCGGAAGGGTACAATGTGAAAAAAGTCTATTATGGCGTAACCCACCCGCGCCTGGATGCCGCCAGACGAGACATCAAAAGAGGAATAGACGACGGGGCGCTGATCGTGAATTACATAGGGCACGCCGCGATACCATGGTGGGCGGCTGAGATGCTTTTCGGCGTCAGCGATGTGCCTTCACTGACCAATGGCAGCATGTTGCCGGTGATGCTTCCGATGACCTGCTACGAAGGGTCGTTTCACAACCCTCAGTACGACGCCCTGGGCGAGGTTATCGTACGCACGGCAGGAAGAGGAGCAATTGCCTCCTGGTCTGCGACTGGCCTGGGAGTGGCCCATGGCCATGATTATCTCGACCGAGGGTTCCTCGATGCCGTGTTCAAGAACGGGATCACGAGCCTGGGCGGAGCCACCCTGGCCGGGAAGCTAGAGCTTTACAGAGAGAACTCTTCTGGGACTTTCTACGATCTTCTGGATACCTACGTTCTGCTTGGCGATCCGTACACGCATGTGGCAGTAGAGACGCCCGCCATGGCGAATAGGATTTATCTGCCCCTGGTATTTCGCATTGAGGGGAGCCCTGTTTCTACCTCCACACCTGAAGCAGCTGCGCCTACCCCCACACCCACGAAGAAAGTAAAACCAACTCACACGCCTACCCCTACACCTTCCTGACCACCTGCCTGGAAGTATGCCGGATACGAGCACTCTTGGAGCCCTCATCCCGCAGTTCGAGATGGGGAAACCGGGATTCTTCTGATTGACTGTGCCTGAGCGACAAGAACCGTCAGTTCGGCCACGTCCCTGGCGTCTTGGTGAGGCTATATCCCTGTCAGTCCCAAGAAAGATCGTGCATCATTCACCATAGGCGAAAGAGAATTCGGCGCTCTGTACAGCGGTGTACCACGCCCGCCTATCCCGAAGCTTTTTCACACGAAGACACGGAGGCACAAGGGAGATTCGATTTCCCTGTGTCTTTCGCTTTCTCTGCTCCCCGGCGCTTCATCTGGTCGAGCCAGGCGGTTCGACCTGCTTGAACATCATCTTGGCGAAACTACAGTAGTGGATCCGAAAGTGCATTTCGGGAAGCCGTGCGTCGCGGGCATCCGTATACCGGTGCAGAGCGTATCGGAGTTGTTGGGCGATGGGTTGACATTCGAGGAGATCATCCAGGATTACTACCCTGGGTTGACGGTGGAGGACATACGCGCCTGCATGCGATATGCGATAGCATTCGTAGCGGCAGAGGAGATCCACCCGGCGGTGGCCGGTTCATGAAGCCCTTGTTGGATCAAGACGTGTACGCATCCACAGCCCGGCTTCTGCGAAGGCTGGGGTATGATGTGGTGAGTGCGGGGAAAGTGGGATTGTCGCGCGCGGCAGATGAGGAATTGCTACGGGTAGCCCAGGCAGATGGGCGGATATTGGTGACGCGGGACCGGGACTATGGGAACCTGGTGTTTGCAGGGGAAATGGGCGGAGAAGTTATATACCTTCGGATTCTGCTTTCAACGCTGGAGACGGTGCATAGAGAGTTAAGGCGGGTGCTGGAGCAGTACGGGGAAGATGATCTGAAAAGAGGGTTTGTGGTGGTTGAAGCTGGGGGACACCGGATCAGGAGATTGCTGGCGGGCTAACGGGCTGACGAATTCCCAAGAAGTCATCGAGATGCTGCTCGAAGACGGCAAACCGGAACTCGAAGCCATTGTTCATGCTGATGCTTGAAAGGTCTCGTGCAACTTGCCAGTACGGTATGGATAGAGAGACCAGG
>WFSD01000411.1 GCA_015486235.1 Anaerolineae bacterium | reverse complement strand
GAAGACGAGGACTGCTGGTGTAGCGCTGTTCCTGCTCGGAGTCGTCGGGGGAATGTCCAGGGTGTTTTGCGGCCTGCACTTCCCGCTCGATATCGCGGGATCATTCGCCGTCTCCCTGGTTTCTGCATTTTCCATTTTCCTGTCAAAAGGGATGCTGAACCGGCTTAACAAAGTGATCCTGAGGGAATACGCTTTCGTGCTTGCCAGAATAGGGATCGAATCCGAAGACAGTTCACTCCACCTTCAAGAGGGGAAACAGCACTGCGATAAGTATTGATAGCACGGCCAGAGCAGGTCCGACTCCCAGATGGTCAGCCAAGACACCCAGGGTCAGCGCCAGACCGCTTGCCAGCAATGTGCGCACTACCGACTCCACCGACAGCCCCGATGCCATGACCCGGCTCTCGATCTGGTCGCTTATGTAGGCTACATTCATTGGGCGGCGCAGGTTGTGGAGCACGTAGAAACCCAGGTAGGCCACGATGGCAAGGCCCATCCAACCAAACCAGGTGGCTGCTCCGGCCAGGGCCAACAGCCCCACGCCAAGCAGATATGAACGGTTGATGGCATGGGCCAGGTTAGAAAAGCCACGGCTAAAGCGGTCGGAGTTGTGCGAGGCATAACTGGTACTAAGGTAGATGAAAAAGTACACCACGCCCACCACCACAGCGCTGCGTTGTTGGCCGGAGTAAGCCAGAAAGACGGGTAAGGCCAAAGCGGATTGCTTGAGAATGGGTTGCAAATAATCCTTGGTAGCCTTGAACAACGCCATGAAACTGGCGCTGTTAAGGATGGCGCGCAAGACCAAACGGTCGGAAAACATTGCTCGGAAGTCCCGCAGGGTTCGCCGAACCTGCCCGCCGATGGTATCCCAGCGCAGGCGGGTCAACTCCCCGTCCAGTTCGGACGGGTAGCTCGCCAGGTTGATAAAGTCCAGAACATAGGGCACAGCAGCAGCCAGGAACATGATGCGATAGCTGCCAGTGTAGAAAGCAAGAGCCGCAGCAATGAGAGCGTTGATGGCCGAACCAAACTGGGAAGCCGAGCGGGTGCGTCCGTAGTAGGAAACCTTGAGATGCTCCATCCGGTTTAGCTTTAGGTACTCCAGGATCAGTGCTTTATGGGTACCGGAACGAAAAGCCTCTCCCACGGCGAACAGCACCATCGCCAGGGCAAACCAGCCAAAGCCATGGCCCCAATAGAATACGGCGAAAGAGACCAGATAGGAGCCGAAGGCCATGAGCATCGCTTTGCGGCGGCCAAATGCATCGGTCAATACGCCAGTAGGCACCTCCAGCAGGTACGTCATGGTATCGCGAATGGCATACAGAGTGCCGATGAGGGTAAAACTCAGCCCGACCTCGCGAAAGATGAGGATGAGGAAAGGCTCGAAGAAACGCAGGTTTTTCAAGAACCCATAGAGGGCAAAGCGGGGGAACATGCGGTCTTTGCGAAACATCAACGACTCCTAACTTCCCGCTCTACGCCGTCAAGCGGTCCATTGATAACCCGGGGTGTGTGCCAGCCGTGTTCGACCGATGTGTGTCATCCTTTGCCTCACCGGAGTGCTGACACCACTCCGGGTATACATCGACAGTTGTGCTGCAAATCTCAGGGGCTGGCCGATATCGCGGGTATGATGCCATAGGCGAAGTTCCAACCAGCGATGCATTTTCGGCGTCAAAACAGAGGCAAAAACGGCGCGCTTGGGCCCGATTTCTGCAAGAAAAAAGCCGACAGAAACACGTTTCTGTCGGCTCTTCCTCGGACGGGAGCGACGGACATTACAGCATCACGTGACATATAAAAGAACCCTCCGAGTACATTGCCGGTCGGTTTGCAGCGATCGTGTCTTGTAGATACTGCCAGTAGAGCTCTATCGAGTTGAGATGTCAATAGTAGGGTGGCAATCACGGTACTCGCGCCCGAGAGTCTACCAAACTGAGGAATGCCGCCAATGATGCACTTTTGTGATTGGAACGCACATTGACTGACCTGAGTGCGCTTGCAAGCGTGCCGGAACTTAGCACGTGCATGCAGGTTTTGCCTGTAAACCGCCGCACACATCCACACTCAGGCTCTACGAAACACTTCCAGTTGCTCGACAATCTCGTCACAAAGAGACCGGTAAGTGCCCTTGGAACCGAATCTCCCCGAACAAAGCCTCCGCCAAAGCCTCCATCGCAGATTCCTGCAGGCTGTAGGTGCAGACGTAAGTCGGCACTTCCGGAAAAGCCCGCAAGTCGTAAGGCAGTCTCAACGCAGCTACCACTGCGGGCGTTTTCGTGGAAAGCAACGCTTTCACCAACGTTACCTGCCTTGGCTCGACGAACGCGTTGATGGTACCGACGATCGCCAGGTCACACTTCTTGGTGCGCTGCTTCGCTCCGGCGATCTCTGTGTCCGTCAGGGCAAACGACACCGATATCTCCTCGACTTTGGGATGCCGCCTGCGAATCGCATCGGCCAGCGCTACTTTTTCATACGACGAAGTGTCCGCCGGAGTCAGGTTCTGCGGTCGCGGGACGACCAGGGCGATGCAATCGTTGGGGTCCGGTCTCAGCGGGACGAGCCCGGCATCATCCTTCACGAGGGTGACCGACTGCTCCGCTGTTCGGCGGGCGATCTCCATGTGTGCATTGCTCCGGACCACATCCAGCGGCGACCTCGGAACCCCGGGAACCCATTGACGTAATTCCTGCACCCTCCGGGCAGAATCCAAGATCTCGTCCCAGGGAATCAATCCTCTGCGAACCGCCTGCGTGAGGACGGTATGGGCAGCAGCCTGCACAGGCAGTTCGTGGGCCATCAGGAGAAGATCTATGCCAGCCGTTGCCGCCGTGACAAGATCCACCCAGAGTGGTTCGCCTTGAGCGATGGCGTGCATGTTCATCGCATCGCTGACCACGACGCCCCGAAAGTCCATCTCGGAACGCAGAATGCCTTTCAGAATCTCCGGAGAGAGCGTTGCCGGAAGATCGTCCCGACCCGTAAGCGCCGGGTACGCGACGTGCGCTGTCATCACCAGCCGAGCGCCCGACCGAACGGCTGCGCGGAACGGGGGCAAATCCACCTTTTCTGAGGTCTCGCGGTCGTGATGTACCACTGGTAGCCCCATGTGTGAATCGGAAGAGGTATCGCCGTGGCCTGGAAAATGCTTGGCCGTGGCCGCCACTCCCGCCGACTGGATTCCCTCGATCATCGCCGCACACAAACGGGATGCCAGCACGGGGTCGTCGCCGAACGATCGGATACCGATGACCGGGTTTTCGGGATTGCTGTTGACATCACACACAGGGGCGTAATTCACGTTGATCCCCATCGCCGCCAGTTCCGTTGCGATGGCTCTCCCTGTCTCCCTGGCAAGTTTCTCGGACCGGGCAGCCCCCAGGGCCATGTTGCCGGGGAAAGGCGTGGCATCCCCCACGGCCATGAGCTGCCCGCCTTCCTGATCCGCCGCCACGAGCAACGGAAGAGCGCCTGCCTCCCTTGCTTCGGCCTGTAACATCTCCGTCAGGCGTCGAACCTGCGCCGGATTCAGGATGTTCCGCGAACGGAAAAGCGTGACCCCGGCCATCTTGCGCTGGCGTATTGACTCGACGATCTCCGAGGGCACGGAATCGGTCCCCTCGAACGACAACAACAGCTTCTGGCCTATGGCTTCGTTCAGTTCCATGGTTCGCCTTGCCCTTTCGAGCCGCTCCGCACGATGCCACAGCTGTCTTTCACCGGCCGGTTTTCCGAACAAGCCTCGAAATCCTCCCGGACACGTCTTCGGAGAAGCGGCGAATGTACCCTTGTACGAACTCGACGACATCCAGAGAATTGTCTATCACCAGCGGGGTCAGATCCATGGCGAAAATCATACCGGTGGCGGTGTCCGCTTCACGGGATTCGTAATAAGTGGCGTTGGCACGCCTGCGCCCAAGGGTGGCTAGATCGTACCTCTTGCCGCCTGAAACCTGTGAATCGAACACTCCAAGCAGCGCCGCCTGCAGGTTCTCGTGCGCCGAGACGTCGAAAGCGACTTTGTCTGAATCCACCATCCAGTCCAGGCACCGCCACACCTCGCAGCCGTACAGCTTCTTCGGCCTTGTCTCTTTGGGCAGGCGACGTACCGCCTCGATGAGACGGAGCGCCACCGCCACATGAGTGTCGTGCTTGTCTGCCGGGTTGTGGGTGTACACGATCTCCGGACGCGCTACATTGAGAACGGCCGCCAGGTCGTCCACAGGGGCAGCATTGCCCGTGTCCTTGACTGCCGCACTGGGGTAGTCCAGCAGCACCTGAGCGCCGTACTCACCGATCACGGCAGCCTTTTTCTGTTCTGCCCGCCGGATCGCTATCATCTGCTCGTCGGTATAGTCGGCGTAAAGGCCCGAACGGGGTGAGCCGCTTCCATTGGTGACCACCACGCCGCAAAACCATTTGTCCTGGCGCCGGAACGCTCTCAGAATTCCGTCGAAAGCCATAATCTCCATGTCGTCCTGGTGAGCACCCACGGCCAAGTGGGTCGTGCGGGCAAGTGCTTCCTCTTCAGGAAGCCCATCCGGTACGAAAACTTCCGCTGTGTGATTGTGGAACTTCATTTTCCTCCTTCGCCCCCGACAGACCTGCCGTCACTTGCTTCACTTTGCAGTTTCCGGGGAATCGACAATCCTGGTAAGCACCCCCGGAAAGAATCCCGAAAGCAAGTTGACTCCGGGGTTCTTCATCGGTTGAAACTCCATCCTTTCAGTCTTTCAAGACGCGTTTGAGAATCTTGCCGGTGGCACTCAACGGTAGGCTGGTTCTGAACTCCACGATACGGGGATATTTGTAGCTGGCGAGCCCTTTCTTCGCGAATTCTATCACTTCTTCTTCCGTCATGGTTTCCCCGCGCTTGAGGACGATGTAAGCTTTTATCTCCTCCCCGTACTTGGGATCGGGTACACCTTTCACGGCTACCATGGAGATCTTAGGGTGTGTGGAGAGATACTCTTCCACCTCTCTCGGATACACGTTATAGCCGCCCCGTATGACCATCTCTTTCAGGCGATCTACAATGTAGAAGTAGCCGTCTTTGTCTATCCTCCCAAGATCACCGGTGTGGAACCAGCCGTTTCTCAGAGCTTTGGCTGTTCCCTCTGGACGTTTGTAATACCCTTTCATCACCTGATGCCCCCGGATGACGACCTCTCCAACCTCTCCTGGAGGAAGATCCTCGTCGGTGTCGGGATTCACTATTTTCATTTCAGTTCCCCAAAGCGGGACTCCGATAGACCCGGACTTTCGCACTTTATCTCTCACATTGAAACATGCAGAGGGAGAAGTCTCGGACAGTCCGTACCCTTCCAGGATCGGCACATCGAACCTTTCCTCGAATCCTCGCAGAACTTCCAGCGGGAGCGCCGCGCCGCCGGAGATACACACTTTGAGGTTTCGAGCGATTTTCTTGAGGTCGTGCTTCTCCGCTTCGGGATACGTCATCAGCGACCAATACATGGTAGGGACACCGTTGAAGATAGTCACGTTGTCCCGCTCCATAATCGCCAGAGCCTCCCCTGGGGAGAACCGAGATATCATGGTAACCACACCGCCTGCGTAAAACCCCGCGTTCATGACCACCTGCCCAAAAGAGTGGAACAAAGGCAACGCCCCGAGCAGTACGTCCTCCTCTGTGGCACCCGAAAGCCGCGCTGACACGACGGTGTTCATCATCAGGTTGGCATGCGTAAGTTCCGCTCCTTTCGGCGCCCCTGTAGTGCCGGAAGTGTACATCATGACTGCAGTATCGTTTGGGCCTGTCTGGTACGTGTCGAAAACAAGCGGTTGATTGTACATCAGCTGCCCCATGGTCACCACTTTGTCGTCTTTGATTGGGCTGGATGCAGATGGATCGGCGGTAGCGACGATCAAAGTGCGGCATTTCTCCGCGTGTGAGAACCCCTTGTAAGCGTTGTCCAGGAACCCGTCGAAGACGACCAGGGCCACCGAATCCGAATCGTTCAGGTGATATGCAATCTCCCTTTCTTTGAACAGCACGTTGAAAGGCACCACGGTGGCTCCCGTCTTGAGAGTGCCGTAGTAGGCGACAGGAAAATAAGGGATGTTCGGAATCATCAATGCCACTTTCTCTCCCGGCTTGACGCCCATGGCTCTGAGCCCGTTGGCGAACTGGTTGGCCATGGCATTGAGCTGGCCGTACAACAGCTTGACATCGTTGAAGATTATGGCAGTTCGCTGGGGATATAGCCGGGCCTGAAACTCTAGAAGGTACACCAGGTTCAACATTTGAATGCCTCCTGTTGTTAAAAGAAACCAAATAACCGACGTCAATCCATGCCACCGACAGAAAACGACACCAACTGTAAGACTCCACTCACCCTCTTACAACAGCGGTGGGCGTGCCTCCTTACTTTGCTTCCCCTCTCAGGAAGCTCCCTTGAACCCCATTGCCTTCACTTCTTTCCTCAGGATTTTCCCCATGGCACTCTTCGGAAGGGCGCTTCTGAACTCCACGATCTCCGGTACTTTGTAGGGGGCCAGGTACTTCTGGCAGTGCTCGATAACCTCTTCGACGGTAACCTGTTGACCGGGGAGCGGCACTACGTAGCTCTTCACTTTCTCTCCCGTTCTCTCGTCGGGAATGCCTATGGTACAGCTCTCGAGTACTTTGGGGTGTGCCATTATGACGTTGTCCACTTCCTGAGGATACACATTGAACCCTTTGTGGATGATCATCTCCTTTTTTCTGTCTATCACGTAGAAATACCCGTCTTCGTCCATGCGGACGACATCACCCGTGTAAAGCCATCCATCCCGGATCGTGAGCGCTGTTTCCTCAGGAGCACTCCAGTATGCATCGGTTACCTGTGGTCCTGAGACGCATAGTTCTCCCGGCTCTCCTACATCCACCTCCTTCTCCCCAGTCTCGAGATCCACTACCTTGACATTGACGTTGGGAACAGGCAGCCCTATGCTGCCCGGTTTTTTGTGGCCGAATACGGGCTGCAAGTGTGTCACCGAGGCTTCAGTAAGGCCATAACCTTCGATAAAGGAAATGCCCAGATCCAGCATTTTCTTCGACAACTCCGGCGATGAGGGGGCCGAACCGAACTGGATGAGCAAGATTCTTTCGTTCAGCCTATACTCGTCCACGTGCGGGTCTTTCAACAAATCATTCAGCACAACCGGAGGCGCCGGGAAAATTGTGATTTTGTGCTTCTCCAGGTACCCCAGCAGGCCGCTTTTGCTGTACCTGGGCATGATCACCAGAGTCATCCTTTGCATTATCGCCGTGGTCAGGCAAGCGCCCATCCCCCAGATGTGGAAGAACGGGGGAAGACATAGCATTCTCCGTTCTTCTACAGGCACCTCGTCCACGAGTCCTTTGAACCACATGGCAAAGACGAATGTACCTGCGTAGAGCGTCCGGTGCTTCAAGACCGCTCCTTTCGGTCTACCGGTCGTGCCGCCGGTATAAATGATCACGGCGGGCTCTTCCACGTCCATCTGCACTTTGCTGAATGGAGCTTTGCATCCTTCCTGTATCAGCGAGTGGAACTCAATTTTATCTCCGCTGGCCGACATCCCTGGAGGGTTCACGAAGATGATGGACTTCAACCTGGCTTTTGTCTTCTCTGTAAGCTTTTCGACCAAAGGCGTGAAGACTATGAGGGTGGACGCCTGGGAGTAGTCCAGCAGCCATTCGATTTCCCTTGGGGTGTAAGTTGGGTTGAACGGCACTACTACTGCGCCTGCGTACAAAACCCCGTAGAAAGCCACGGCAAACTCAGGGCTGTTTGGAAGCATTATGCCTACGTGGTCGCCTTTCTGTACGCCCCGCGAGCGGAGAGCGGTGGCAAATCCTCTGGCCTGCCTCCACAGATCTCTGTACTTCAGTTCCACCTCTTGATAGTCCACAGCAACTTTGTCTGGAGAGAACTTCGTTGTCCAATGGAGTATGTCCGTTACTAGGCTGAAGTTTTCCCTGTACGCCTCATGTATCCAGTAATCGTATTTCTCAACCCATGGCCTGTTCATGACTCAGTCTCCTTCTTGCTCCGCTCGGCTTTGATTTCCTCGAACACTTCAGAGACCATGGCTACAGTGCGTGCTATCATCCTTCGACATTGAGATATTCGCAGTGGGTCGCTCAGGAACTCCCTGGCTTCTGCTGCGTTCCACCAGTTCACCCCTGCTATGTCCCTGCAATATACGCTCCCCGGGGCCTCCGAAATTTCGTTTGCGAATCTGTCGTACACCTTTCTGATGTACTTTGCCATGCGGGGGTCTTCTTTGCCCTCTTTGCCTTTTCCCAACGCTAGGCCAATCATGACGAGTGAAGCGTTCAGTGCCCCACAGTTTCCGCCATCTCTTCCGACGCCTCCGCTGAAGGCTGCCAGAGCTTTCAATGCTTCATCGCTCCCTATCCCGAGTTTTTCCTGAAGCAGAATCGCTGTTACCTGGCTGCAGTAATATCCTTCCCCGAAGAGTTTTTCGGCTTTCTTCAGCAATTCGGCATCCACGCCGGGCTCCTTGGCCTCCTTCTCTTCCTTCTGGACGTTCGGCTGAAGCTGCGACCGGAGCTTCTCTATCGGCGGAAGATACATCGGTCTAAAGAAAAGGTACTGCGGCACGGGATACCTGCTTCCGGCCTCTTGAGTTCTCTTGACTCCTTCGACCAGGTCAGGCATCTCCGCCCATGGAAGCACGAACACCATCTCTTCGTTGCCTGCCATTCCAAGCTGTCTTTCCCCCCTGCCGGGGATGACGAATGAAACTTCGCCCTTCAGCTTGGGGCCCAATATCTCCATTGCGCAGGTGAGGCCTACCTGCGCCTCTGACTTGACCACCCCTCCCTTCATGTATACCCTGGCTTGCACCAGCCTGGCTATCTGGGAAGTATTCCCGTAGATCAAGACGACTTCAGGTTCGCCAAACGTCCATTTGTTCAGCGACCCGATGAGAACGCCCCGTTTTTCGTTCACCCAACCTTCGCGAATCCAGGGCAGGTATTCGAGGGTTCTTTTGGCGGTTCCTTCGTCCTTCACGTATTGCATGTTCTTCAGAAACTCCACCACAACCTCTTCCTGGGATTTTCCTTTGGCGACTTTGAACCAGCCAAAAGCGAGTTGTGCAGAAGCGCAGTTTATGTCTTCTGGCCTTGCGCCTATCAGCATGTCCCATTTTCTGGCCAGAGAGATAATCTGGCAGATGGACATCTTGAGTCCCCAGTAGCTCACAGTCCTCGTTTTCGGGGGGAACTCAGACTCCCCGTTTACGAAGGCCACGCCCACCGGGTAAGTATCCAACCGCAGGTGTTCGTTCAAAACATGCATGGCATCCTGAGGCGTCAGCATTTCATCCTCCTTGACCTTTACTCTCCTGAGCTTCGCTAGTGAACGAAGAAACGTCCAGGCCGAGTTCCTTCAAGGCCTGAATCAGCTCGATGGCGTGAAACAGCCCTGGCCCCCCACCCATCATCATGGCTACGGACATCGTCTCCAGTATCTCCTCCTGGGTTGCGCCGTGACGAAGAGCCTCTGCCGCGTGATATTTGGAGCACTCGCCGCTGCAGACCAGCATGGCTATGCCGGTGGCAATCAACTCTTTTTGCTTGCGGGTGAGAGCGCCGTCTTCCATGGCCGCATTGTGGAACTGGTAGAAGCTCGTCAGCGTGCGGGCCCGTGCGGAATCGACCCCTATTCCCTTGATCTCCTTCAGAGCGAATCTCAGGTACTGGTTCACCTTGTTTTTGACTGATTGCTCCATCGTGTGTAGCCCCCTTATGGCATTTTGTGGTATGGACTTACTTCTGGCCATTTCCCTGTTGGGAAGAAGCCGTGTGCATTTCCCTGAGCACCCTGCGGAGCACTTTGTGCACAGAGGATTTTGGCAGTGCGTCTATGAACTCCACGATCCGCGGGTATTTGTAAGCAGCCATTCGCGCTCTGCAGAACTCGACGATTTCCTCAGGAGCGACCTTTCCTTTGTACTCATCTCTCAACACCACGTAGGCTTCCACCGTTTCTCCCCGGTATGGGTCTGGCACGCCGATGACCGCCGCTTCCAGCACCGCCGGGTGTTGAAGGATCACCTGCTCCACCTCTGCCGGAGCGATGTTGTACCCCGAGGCGATGATCAGGTCTTTGAATCGCTCCACGAAGTACACAAATCCTTCTTCGTTCATGTACCCGGCATCTCCCGTTTTGAACCAGTTGTCTCCGGTGAAAGCTGCTTCTGTAAGGTCTGGACGGTTCCAGTACCCTTTCATCACCTGAGGCCCCCGGAACTGTATCTCGCCTACCTTCTCTATAGGCAGTGTGCTTCCGCTCTCGTCGGCTATCCGTACCTCACCCCCGATCGGAACACCCATGCACCCTGGCTCCAGATTGATTTTGTGGGGAAACGAGGCCAGGGCGGAAGCAGTTGTTTCCGTCAGACCATACCCGTTTATCAGATCGGTACCTACGGTTTCTTTCCACTTCCTCTGGAGCGTGTCCGGGACAGGCGCTGCTCCGGCTATGGTAAGTCGCAGCGACGAGAGGTCGAAGGAAGAGAACTGCGGATGGGATAGGAAGGCAATGTAAACTGTCGGAGGCCCTCCGAACATCGTGACTTTGTATCGATCGAGCATTTGGAGAAACGTGGTGGGCTCGAATCTGGGGTACAATATTACCGTTCCCCCGACGCTGAAAAGCGGAAACGTGAAAGGCAGGTACGCCGCCGAATGAGAGAATGGAAACAGAAGCAACACGGAGTCTTCCTCCGACATGTCGTACGCAGCAACTACGTGGCTGGAAGTGACTACCAGGTTCCCATGGGTGAGCAAAACACCTTTGGGAGCGCCGGTAGTTCCGGCCGTGTACAACAGGAGCGCGGGTTCGCCCAGTGCATTCCTGGGAATCTGCATCTCGCCGCTTGCGCCTGCTAGCATCTCTTCGTAATCGAGAACGCCGCTATCACCTTCCGGGCGTACGCCTGTGTGAGCCGGGTCGAGGAGGATCACGTGATCCAGGACTTTCTTCGCGATTAGCGGCTGAGCAGCGGGGTAAAGCCTGGCGTCCAGGAACAGCACTCTGGCTCCAGAGTCCAAGAGCAGTTTCTCCAGCTCCGGCGCTTTCAGCATGGCGTTGAGAGGAACTATCGTCGCCCCTGCCGCTGTGATGCCGAGGAAGATCGGCATGTACTCCAGGTTGTTCGGCATGAAGATTGCCACCCTGTCGCCCTTCTTCACGCCGAAGGATGCAAGAGCAGAAGCTATCTGTGCCAAACGTTTCCTCAAATCCCTGTAGCTCCACCTGCCATCCATGCAGCGCAGGGCTATGTTGTCGGGCCAACGGTTGGCAGAGAGGTCGAGTAACTCCGGTATGGATGTGGCTTCGTGCTGTTTTAGCGGTCTGCCGTACCATTCTTCTTGCCACTTGATGTAAGAATTCTCCAACATTGGTTTGACTCCTTGCCTGTTCCATGGGCGTTTTTTCTGAGTAGCTGCGGTAGGAAAGAGACTGTGGTGTACTGGCATCCTGCTAGTTTTAGGGAAGAAAAAAACTCGTGGTCGAGCGCGGGAAGTTTGGCCTTCCCCTGGCATGCGAGAAATATCAAAAACTAATAACCCGGAGGCGGCCGGGATACGGGGAAATGATGCCGCGTCGAGCAAACCTCAGAAGATGGCAGATTGTCTCTCCTGGCACAGAAACAAAAGTTAGAGGACCCTAGCATTTCGAGGAAAGGTTCTGGTTTTGAGTGCATGGCATGTATCCCGGGACAAGCTGTCTTTGTCTTTCGTCAGTGCTTCGACCTTGTGTGAAAAAGGGTGGCAAGCACGACTGAAATGTAACCGATTACACCACGTTCCACCCTCGTACGCTTTACATTATAAAAGATAGATAAGATTTTGTCAAGGGTTTTTCAGAAGTTCTCGGCTCACGACCCGATATCGCTTTCACTGACGCGCTTTTGCGTCCCCCCAAGAGGACAATTTTGGGACTTGACAAGCGAGCTGCCAACCAGTATAATGTAACCGATTACATTCCGGGCAGTTTCCGTCAATTTGTGCAGGGAAGGAGGTGATCGCAAGGGCAATACGGGGGGCACAGCTTCACTTTGTGTTTCTGGCAATGGCCTTCGACGGCCTCAAAACTCTTGTGTAACGAGGAGGGAATGAAATGTCTAGAAAAGTTTTCTACTTGCTTACCGTTTTGCTCATTGTGGCCATGGCTTTGAGCGGCTGCGCCAAGAAGGCTGCTCCGACCAAAGCCCCAGCACCCACCAAAGCACCTGCGCCGACCCAGGCGCCTGCTCCTACCAAGGCTCCCGCGCCTACCAAGGCACCGGCACCCACCAAGGCTCCTACCAAGGCTGCAGCAAAGGCTCCCAAGGAGATGAACGTATGGGTTACCTGGGGCGACAACCCGGCTCAGCTCCAATCGTTGTTCAACGAGTATGGCAAAGCTAACGGCATCAAAGTCATCGTCAATGCCCCTGTGGACGAGGACAAGGTCATCGCTGCGCTTTCCGGTTCCCATCCGCCCGATGTCCTCGTTCTGAGCGGCCCGGACAACGTCCCCGAATGGGTCAACGAAGGGCTGCTGATGCCTTTGGACGATATCATCGCCAAGAACAAGATCAACCTGGACGACATCTATCCGGCAATGCTGGCGCAGGGCAAGTACAAGGGCAAGTACTACGCTCTACCGTGGGGCTCCGACACGTATGCACTTTACTACAACAAAGACCTGTTCGAGGAAGCGGGGCTCGACCCCAACAAGCCGCCCAAGACCCTGGAAGAGTTGAAGGAATACGCCGACAAGCTCACCAAGGTGGACAAGAACGGAAACATCGTCCAGATGGGCTTCGTCCCCGACTATGCCTGGAGCCACATCGAGCAGTACGTGCCGATGTTCGGCGGCTACTGGATCAGCAGAGATGGCACCAAAGTGCAGCTTGATTCCAAGCCGGTCGTCGATGCGCTGAAGTGGGAGCAGTATTTCTACAAGAAGTACGGCCCGGACAAGGTCATGAAGTTCGTCTCCTCACAGGGAGACTACGCGTCGCCGCAGAACGGCTTCATGGCAGGGAAGATCGCCATGGTGGTGGACGGCGAGTGGTTCATGGGCCCGAACTTCATTGCCGGGCTCAAGCCGGATCTGTGGTACGGCGTTGCGCCTCTCCCGTATCCCAAGGACCATCCTGAACGCGCCGGAACGAACACCGTCGGCGGCACGGTGGTCGTAATTCCGAAGGGCGTCGCCGACTCTGCCGCGTCCGGCAAGCTGCTGACTTGGATGATGACCCCTAAGGTCATGGCCGACGAGATGACCGCCAACTACAACCTGCCTTCCAGCAAGACCGCTGCCAAGGACCCGCGCTTCCATAAGGACAAGAACTTCGGGATGTTCATCAAGCTGGCTCAGGGCTCCAACGCTACCACGCAGGTGTTCACACCTGCAAGCACCGAAATCAACACCGAACTCAGCAACATCGAGGAGAAAGTGCTCCACGCCGGAGCTGATCCTGAGCCGCTTCTGAAAGAAGCACAAAAGAAACTCCAGCCGGTACTGGACAAGGCTTTGCAAGGGAAGTAACTCGAGCTTTGTATGAAGAGGCTGAACGGGCAGGCGTTTACTGTCCGTTCGGCCGATTCAGAAAGGCGTGGTGAGTATGAAAGGAAAAGGCGAAGGCGGCTGGCTTCCGTGGGTGAGCTGGACTCCCAGAACCAGGCGGAGGTTCGTATGGGGAGTGCTGTTCGTTTCCCCGTGGGTGATCGGATTCTTGCTGTTCACCCTCTACCCGATGCTGAGCGCTCTGTACACCAGTTTTACCATCTACCACATCAAAGCGCCGTCGGAATGGGTCGGACTCGCCAACTACAAAGGAGTCATCCATGACAAACGGTTCTGGATTTCGCTTTACAACACCACTTACATGGTGGTCATCGGCGTTCCTTCGACCCTTATCGGTTCGTTCCTGTGCGCCGTTTTGCTGAATCTCAAGCTGAAAGGGCAGTCCATCTACCGCGTCATTTACTTCATTCCTTCCATCGTTCCGGTGGTGGCGGCCAGCATCCTCTGGGTATGGATTTACAACACGAACAACGGCATCCTGAACACGGTGCTGCGGTTCGGCGGCATCAACGGACCGAGCTGGCTCACCGATCCCCACTGGTCGAAGCCCGCTCTGATTATCTTGGGGTGGTGGGCAATGGGAAGCACCATCGTCATCTACCTTTCCGGCCTGCAAGACATACCGGTCACGCTTTTGGAGGCTGCGGAGCTGGATGGCGCTTCCTGGCTACAACGGCTATGGCACGTGACCATTCCCATGATATCGCCGATAACGCTCTTCAACCTGATCCTGGGCGTCATCAACATGTTCCAGTACTTCACTCAGGCGTACGTTTTCTCCACGTCTCAGGCAGCCTACGCTGTGTCGTCGAGCCGTCCTCTCGGGGCTCCGTTGGACTCTACGCTGTTCTACAGCGTGTACCTGTATTACAAAGCATTCATTACCATGAAATTCGGCTATGCGTCGGCGCTGGCATGGATTTTGTTCTTCATAATCCTCGCCAGCTCCCTTCTCCTGATGAAAGTGAGTGAGAAGTGGACGTATTACGGCGAAGAGATGTGAAAGGGGGTGCAGGATGGTAAACGCCAGGTTCATGTCCGTCAAAAGCCGGGCGCGGATGCGACGGTTTCTGCAGAAATTCCTCGGACATCTGATAATTTGGATCGTGGGGAGCTTCTTCTTCATCCCGATACTCTGGATGGTCTTCACGGCGTTCAAGTCGCCGGACGATGTATTTCGGACGCCGCCGACGCTTCTTCCCCACAGCGTCAAGATGGTGACGATCCAGGGGAAGCAATATCCGCTTTACGACGTCAAGTTCAAGGACGGCCGAGAGATGCGGCTGGCCAGAATCGCCGTCCACGCAGGCGTGGGTACTTTCGTAGACCCGGACAATCCGTCGAAGAAATACGAGGTGCGGGCGCGGTTTGGCAAGCCGGTGCTCGTGGTGGAGTTCCACTGGCACAATTTCGTGGACGCGATGTACCGCAGCGTGCGGCCGGGGCTTCACGTCAATTTCTTCGTGTACTTGAAGAACAGCACGATTTACGCAGTTCTCGCCATCATCGGCACGCTGGTCTCATCGAGTCCGGCGGCATATGGGTTTGCGAAGATCAAATGGCCTGGGCGTGACATCCTTTTCATCATCGTCCTCAGCACGATGATGCTCCCGTTCCAGGTCACCATGATCCCGCTGTTCCTTTTCTTCACGGAGACGCTGCACTGGGGCGATACGCTCTTGCCACTGGTAGTGCCGACTTTCTTCGGCAGCGCGTTCGACATCTTCCTGTTCCGCCAGTTCTTCCGCGGCATTCCCGATTCTATCCTGGACGCAGCAAGGGTGGACGGCGCATCCGAGTTCCAGATTTTCTACCGCATCGTCCTGCCCCTCTCGAAGCCGGTGCTGGCCACCATCGCCATTTTCACGTTCCTGTGGGCTTGGAACGATTTCCTCGGCCCGTTGCTCTACCTGAGCAACCCTGAACACTTCACCCTGGCCCTCGGCCTTCAGGATTTCCAGGGACAGCGGAACGTGGCGTGGAACCTGCTCATGGCCGCTTCGGTGGTGTTCACGCTGCCGGTCATCATCGTGTTCTTCTTCGCTCAGCGGACGTTCATCGAGGGGATCAAACTAAGTGGGGTGAAAGGATAATGCTGCCAACCAAGATCGTCGTCATCGGCGCCGGAAGTGCGGAGTTCGGACTGAACACCTTGAGCGCGCTCATGCGCAGCCAGCGCCTGAAAGGGAGCCACATCGCCCTGGTCGACAGGAACGAGGAATCGCTGGCGCTCGTTTACCGGCTCGCACAGCGGCTCAACCGCGAATGGGATGCTGAAATGACGCTTACGCGCCATCCGCACCACCGTGAAGCGCTGGATGGAGCGGAGTTCGTGGTTCTTTCCATCGAAGTGCCGCCACGGGAGGAACTTTGGAACTCCGATTTCGAAATTCCGCTCAAGTACGGGGTTCGGCAGCCGTACGCGGAAAACGGGGGGCCGGGCGGTTTCGCCCATGCGGCCAGGAACATCGGGCCGGTGATGGAAATCGTGCGGGACATGGAATCGGCGTGCCCGGACGCGTGGCTCGTCAATTTCACCAACCCGATGATGCGCATTTGCGACGCTGTTTCCCGCTACAGCAAGATAAAGGTGGTTGGGCTATGCCACCAGATCAAAGTGGGATACTCCATGGTCGGCCTTGCGCTGGCAAAAGACCTGGACATCGAAGTCCCGCCCGGGTTCACCAACACCGCTGCATCCCCGGCCACCGAAGGCCCCCGACGGATCGTCGCCAAGCAGACGATGGAGAAAGTCCACATCATGGCGGCGGGGCTCAACCATTTCACCTGGATGCTGAGCCTTCACGATCGGCGTACCGGGGAAGACCTGTACCCGTTGTTCAGGAAGCGGTGGGCGGAGCTGCTGCCTGAGTTCGAACCGCTCACCAGGAGAGTTTTCGACGCGTTCGGGCTGTTCCCGATTCCGGGCGACGAGCACCTTTGCGAGTACCTGCCGTGGGTGAGCGATCCGGTCACCAAACCCTGGGAGAAATACGATCTCAGCCTCTACGAATGGGGCGTGCACAGCCACCTGCGTGAGGAGAAGCTGAAAGCCATCGAACGCATGGCCGATGGGCTGGAGGATGTCGAGCCGCTTCGGGAGGCGGATAGCGAGGGTGCGCTGGAGATCATCGAGAACATCGCCGGGGCGGGCGAGCACATGCACCTGGCGGTGAACCTGCCGAATCGGGGATACATCACTAACCTGCCAAGTGGCGCGATCGTGGAAGTCCCGGGCGTCGTGACCGGCGCGGGCGTGCAGGGTGTCGGCGTGGGCGACATGCCGGAACCGATCGCCGAACTGTTGCGCCGCGAAATCACCGTGGTTCGGCTTTCCGTCGACGCCGCGGTGAAGGGGGACAGGCAGGCGGCGTTGCAAGCCCTGTTGCTCGATCCCGTCGTGACCGATATGGACGTGGCGAAGCAGATTTTGGACGATTATCTGACGACTTATCGGGGGTACCTGCCGCAGTTTTGGCAGTGAGGAGGGCACAATGGCGTTGAGGATGGCCTTTGCCGGTGTCGGGTACATAGCCCGGGTTCACGCGAAAGCAGCGAAAGCGATCGAGGACGTCGATCTTGTCGCTGCCGTGAACCACAGAAATGAGACTCTGGACGCGTTCGCCGATGAATTCGGCATCCCGCGGCGGTACACGCGCATTGAGGATATGTTGGCCGACGGGGACGTGGACGCGGTGATAGTCAGCACGCCGAACTACTTGCACGCGCCGCAGACCATCGCGGCGCTGGAAGCCGGGGTTCACGTCATGGTGGAGAAGCCCATGGCGATGAACGCGCCCGAGGCTGAGGAGATGGTGGAGGCAGGCGAGCGATCCGGGGCTTTGCTGATGGTCGCCCATTGCTGGCGGTTCGACCGAGAAGTGCTCTGGCTCAAGGAGCAGGTGGACGCGGGCAGGATCGGGCGCATCGTGCGCACAACAGGCTACGGCGTGCACGTGCACTGGGGGCCGGGTGGCTGGTTCACAGAGAAGCGGTTCGCAGGCGGCGGTTCCCTGGCCGACATGGGCATCCACGCCATCGACACAGCGCGTTTTCTCCTGGGCGACCCGGAGCCGGTGAGCGTGTACGCCCGTGTGGGCACCTATTTCGGCGATTACGACGTGGACGATACCGACGTGATGATCATCCAGTGGGACAACGGCGCGTTTTCCTACATCGAATCCGGGTGGTGGCAGCCGCATTCGGACGGCCCGGAGGCCGCCACCAGGCTTTTCGGCACCGAGGGGTACGGTTCCGTCTTGCCGACCCTTCTCGAGCTTCCGAACAGAAAGGAGAAACGCGTCGAAGTGGTGGAATCCGGCTTCCGGTTCCCGCGTGAAGATCACGGCGATCAGCGCATGTACGACGAGCAGATGAGGTACTTCGTCGAATCGGTGCGGATAGGGCGCAAGCCGGTTCCGGGTGGTGACGAAGGATTGGTAAACATGCGGATCGTGGATGCCGCTTACGAAAGCGCCCGCACGAACCGCGTGGTGGAGATCAAGACCTGAACTGGGAGGTATCGATGGGTGAAAAACTTGCGATTCTCGGTGGCACCCCGGTGAGGAGCGAGCCGTATCCCAACTGGCCTGTCTACGACGAAAGGGATATCGCCGCTGTGACCGAGGTCATCAAATCCGGCAGGTGGGGAGGGTATCCATATCCCGGCCCGCAAACTCAGAAATTCATCGAAAAATTTGCGGAGCTTCAAGGAGGAGGCTATCCGGTTCTCATGGCGAACGGCACCGTGACGATGGAAGTCGCGGTTCGTGCTGCAGGGATAGGTTGGGGCGACGAGGTGATCGTCCCGGCTTGCACGTTCCAGGCCACGGCAGCAGCGCCGATGGCAGCGGGCGCAATCCCTGTGATCGTGGACATCGATCCCGAAACCTACACCATTTCTCCAGAGGAAGTGGAAAAGGCGATAACGCCGAAGACGAAAGCGATCATCCCGGTTCACCTCGGGGCGGAAATGGCGGACATGGACGCTATCATGGAGATCGCCCGCGCCCACAACCTGGTGGTGATCGAGGATTCTGCCCATGCGCACGGCGCGAAGTGGCGGGACAAAGGCGCCGGAACCATCGGGGATTTCGGCTCCTTCAGCTTGCAATCTTCCAAGATTCTGACCACCGGCGAGGGCGGGGTTCTCCTGTGCCGCACGCCGGAGCTTGCTGCGAAAGCAGCGAGCATCATCGACTGCGGCAGGCCCCATGACAAAGAAGGGAAGCTCTACACCATGGGCACCAACTACAGGATGACCGAGCTCCAGGCCGCCCTGGGGAACGTGGCGCTGGAGCGGTTCCCGGAGCAGATGAAGAAGCGCGCCGAGATGGCGGATTACATGGATCGGCTCCTGGCCGACGTGCCCGGCATGCGCGTGCTCAAGCGTGACCCGAGGCATACGGTTCGGTCTTTCTACCGGTACGTCTTCGCCATCGATCCGGATGTATTCGGGTTCGATCGGGACGTGGTCATAGCGGCGCTCATCAAAGAAGGCATACCGGCGGAGGATGGCTATCCCCCGATGCACCGATACGACCTGTTCCAGCCGCTGAATTCCAGGCTGCCGGTGCCATCGGCGTTCCCGGAGCGGTTCGATTTCGAAAAGATGCACCTGCCAGTGGCGGAGCGCTGCCGACGCGAATCGGTCTGGCTGGACGAGCGTGTCTTCCGGGCAGGTCGCAAGGGTGTGGAGGACGTGGTCGAGGCGCTTAGGAAGATCCTCGACAACGCAAACGAACTGAAGGCAGCGGAAGAAGAGCTGCGTCAAAAATGGCCTGATCTATGATAATTGTGTAAACTAAGGGGAATTCACCGAAAAACGCGCTGCCGGGCGCGGCGTTTTCGTCTTCGGGTCGGAAAAGAATACGTGGGAAGGGAAGCTGATCGGATGAGCAGGGGAAAGAAGTCGTCGGTCACCATACGGGATGTGGCGAGGAAAGCCAACGTTTCCGTGGCAACGGTCAGCAGGTACATCAACGGAACGGCTCGGGTCTCCGATGAGGTCGCCAAGCGGCTGGATCGGGTCATGGAGGAGCTGAATTACGTTCCGCATTCTACTGCCCGCAGGCTGGCGACCAAAAAGACCAACACCATCGGCTTGCTGCTGACCGACATGAGCGGCGATTTCTTCGCTCCGCTGCTGAGGGGAATAGAGTCTATGGCCAGGGAGAAGGGATACGACCTCTTGATTTCTTCTGCGCGGGAGGCGTATTCCCAGGTGCGGAATCTTCCGCTCGGACCGCACAACTGCGACGGCATCCTGGTCTTCACCACGAGCTTGGACGATGGCTGCCTTCAGGCGCTCTCCGAAATGAGCTTTCCCGTGGTTCTGATTCATCGGTCGACTCCGCCGGAATTGAACATCCCGTGCGTGACCGTGGAGAACAAGGCCGCTTCCTACAAGCTGGTGAGCCATCTGATCGAGGAGCATGAGCGGCAGAGGATTGTGTTTCTGCGCGGGCCGAAAGGACACGAGGACTCCTACTGGCGTGAGATGGGCTACAAGCAGGCGCTGTTGGATCACGGCATCCCGTTGGACGAATCGCTGATCTCGTTTGGCGAGTTCTTCCGCCGGAAGGCGTACCAATCCATGTGGGAGCTTTTGAGCGGCGGAGTTCAGTTCGACGGGGTGTTCGCCGGGGACGACGAGGCGGCTGTGGGCGTGCTCGTGGCGCTGAGGGAAGCCGGGGTTCGAGTCCCGGAGGAGGTTTCCGTCGTCGGATTCGACGATCAACGGATGTCGCCGTACCTTCAGCCACCTTTGACGACGGTGCGCGCTCCGACCGAAGATGTGGGCAAGGAAGCCGTCAGACAGTTGGTAAAGCTCATTCAAATCGGCGAAGCGGACCCCCTTACCCTGCTCCCAACGGAGATCGTGCTCCGGCGCTCCTGCGGCTGCGAATTCGGATCCGGCTCTCCGCTGTACGAAACGTGGTAAGCGCTCTCCGGCTTTGGGCGGCGAATTTCTCCTGAATCGAACAACCGAGGAGGAACAGACGATGAAAGTTACCGTCATTGGCGGTGGTTCCACATACACTCCGGAGCTTGTAAGCGGTTTCATCGACCGGGCGGAGCAATTCCACGTCGATCAGCTCTGGCTCATGGACATAGACGAGGAGCGGCTCCGCATCGTCGGCGGGTTTGCCAGGAGGATGGTGCAGGCGCATGGATCGCCGTTCCAGGTGGTGCTTTCCACTGACCGCCACGCTGCAATCGAAGGGGCTTCCTACGTGATCACTCAGTTGCGCGTCGGCAAGATGGCCGCTCGTCGTGAGGACGAGTACCTTGGGCGGAGGCATGGACTGATCGGGCAGGAGACGACCGGAGTCGGTGGGATGGCAAAAGCGCTGCGCACGATTCCCGTGATTCTGGAGATTGCCGGCGAGGTGAGATGCTCCGCACCCGAGGCGCTGCTGGTCAATTTCACGAATCCCGCCGGGCTGGTGACGCAGGCGCTCTCCAAATATGCGCCGGATGTTCAGGCCGTCGGGGTGTGCAACGTTCCCATCACCACGAAGATGGGGATTCTGAAACTCCTGAAAGAGAAGCGCGGCATGGAGATAGAGTCCGGAAGAGCGCGGCTTGTGACCCTGGGGCTGAACCATCTCTCATGGCATCGTGGGTTCTCGGTGGACGGAGAGGACATCTGGCCGACGGTAATGGAGGTGTATCTGGAGTGGCTCCGATCTTCTGACGAACCGGAATGGGACGTGCGGACGATAGAAGTGCTGAACATGATCCCAAATTACTATCTCCAGTATTACTACTACACGGACAAAAAGTTGAAGGAGCAGGAGAAATGGCCGCCATCTCGCGCCGAGGTGGTGATGGAGGTGGAGAAGGACTTGCTGGCGAAGTACGCCGACCCGAGCCTTACGGAGCCGCCGCCGGAACTGATGAAGCGCGGGGGCGCTTACTATTCGACCATGGCGACGCAGCTTTTGAACGCCCATTACAACGATCTGGGCGAGGTTCACGTGGTCAACGTGAAGCACGGTGGGGCAGTGCCGGGCTGGCCTGAGGACTGGGTTCTGGAGATGCCTTGCAAGGTCGGGCGGGATGGCATAGAGCCGCTCCCGGCGGAGCCTTTGCCTGAGGCGGAGTTCGGACTTCTGGCCCACGTCAAGGCGTACGAACTCCTGACCGTGCAGGCGGCCGTCCACGGCGACAGGGACGCTGCGTACCAGGCGCTGCTCGTCCATCCGTTAGGGCCTTCCGCGAACAGGGTTCAGGCGGTGCTGGACGATCTGCTGGAGACCCATCGGAAGTACCTGCCTCAGTTCTGGGAATGAAAGGCGACGGAATGGTCTATTTCCTGGGAGTCGATGTCGGGGGGACGAAAACTCATCTCGTGCTGGCGGACGAGAACGGACGCGTGGTGGGGTTTGGAGCTTCCGGCCCGGGCAATCCCGATTCCGTCGGCCACGATGGCCTCGCATCTGCCATTCTCGACGCATACCGGGAGTCCGTTTCCGGCACGGGGATAGCGAAATCCCAGGTGATCGGCATCGGGCTGGGCGTTGCCGGGTACGACTGGCCGGAAGATCTGGACGGCATCTTGCGGGCGGTAGGCGTCCTCGGGTTCGAAGCAAATGTCGCCGTGGTAAACGACACCGTCCTCGGCATCCTGGCCGGTACGGAAGAAGGCTGGGGCGTGGCGGTGGTGTCCGGAACCGGCTGCAACGCCTGGGGATGGGCGGAGGATCGCAGCAAGATCGGCCGGGTGACCGGTGCAGGCACTTTCATGGGTGAAGGTGCCGGCGCTTCGGAGCTTCTGGCCAGGACGGTCCAGATGATCGCCTATTCGTGGACCCTCAGGGGGCCCAAGACGCTCCTTGCAGACCTGTTCGTGGAGGAAGTCGGGGCAAAGGACCTGGAGGATTTCCTTGCAGGGTTGGTGAGACGAAGGTATCATCTGGATGGAAGCATGGTTCTGCTGGTGTTCCAGGCGGCTCGGGAAGGCGACCAAGTGGCGCTCGACCTTCTTCATTGGGCAGGACGTGAGCTCGGCGACCTCGCGAACGCCGTCATCAGGCAGATCGGAATCCAGGATCAGGAGTTCGACGTGGTGCTCGTCGGGAGCATGTACAACGGGAGCCCAATTCTGCAGCAGGAGATGGAGAGGAAGATCCGATCGCTGGCTCCCAAAGTCCGGCTCAAGCGCCTGCGGGTTCCTCCGGTGCTGGGGGCGGTCATCCTTGGGATGGAGAAAGCCGGGGTTCGGATAACCCCGGAGATTCGCAGAAATCTAGAGGAATCGCTGGCCGAGGAAGAGGCGTTTGGAGAAGCGCCGGTGTGACTGGCGTTTGCGGAGGCGTGCATGGCTTTGGTGGATGAGATTTTCGAGCAGCCGGAGGTGCTTCGGCGAGAGTTAGAGCTCGAGTTCGGTCAGGTTCAACGGATTGCCAGGGAGATCAGGAAACGGGACATAAAATTCGTGTTTCTCGCTGCTCGCGGAACTTCTGACAACGCTGGCCTCTACGCAAAATACCTCTTCGGAGCACACAATCGCATTCCGATGGCTCTCGCCGCGCCTTCGCTGTTCACGATTTACGGCGAACCTCCGAAGCTCGACGGGGCACTGGTGATGGGAATCTCCCAGTCCGGGCAGTCGCCGGACATCGTTGACGTTCTGGAGGAGGGCAAACGGCAGGGGGGCCCGACCCTTGCCATTACCAACGACCCCAAGTCTCCGCTGGCACAGGTGGCCGATTACGTTATCGATATCCACGCCGGCCCAGAGAAAGCCGTTGCCGCGACCAAGACTTACACCGCTCAGCTCATGGCCGTAGCAATGCTTTCCGTGGCGCTGGACGGCGATTCGGGGAGAATCGAGGCGCTGAAGCGTGTCCCAGAAATGGTGGAGAGAGTGCTGGACGCAGCGTCTGAGATCGAGGAGATGGCGCAGCGATATCGGTACATGGAGCAGTGCGTGGTTCTGGGGCGGGGATACAACTACGCCACGGCGTTCGAGTGGGCGTTGAAGCTCAAAGAGCTCACTTACGTCGTTGCACAGCCGTATTCGTCGGCGGATTTCCGGCACGGGCCCATCGCCATTGTGGAACGTGGGTTCCCGGTGATGGTGGTCGCTCCTCGCGGGCGCGTGTTCGATGATATGATGCGCCTGATGCGTGGGCTCGTGGACGACCGGCGAGCGGAGCTCGTGGCGGTATCCAATGATGACGATGCTCTTGCACTGGCCAAAACGCCTCTCCCGATTCCCGAGGCCATGGAGGAATGGCTCTCGCCGATGGTGGCGATCGTTCCTGGGCAGGTCTTCACCATGCACCTGACCGTGGCCCGCGGGCTGGATACAGAGCGACCTCGCGGGTTGCACAAGGTAACGAAGACAAAGTGAGAGCCGAAGTCCAGCAAAAAGAGAGCCGCACTGTAAATCCCGGGGCCGGCCGATATCGCGGGTCCGATGACAGAGCAAAGCTCCAACCAGCGATGCATTTTCGGCGTCAAAACAGAGGCAAAAACGGCGCGCTTGGGCCCGATTTCTGCAAGAAAAAAGCCGACAGAAACACGTTTCTGTCGGCTCTTCCTCGGACGGGAGCGACGGGCATCGCAGCATCACGTGACATATAGGGAAATGAAAGTCTTCAGCACCTCATGGCTTCTATCAACTCCTTTATCGCCGGTTTCGGCTCTATGGAAACCACTTTCCTGTCCTCTATCCACACTGCGTTCAACAAAGCTTGGGCCATGAGCATCCTGTCCTTGTCCGAGGCCCCATCCCACAACTGCGCGAAGTTCGTCAGCATCTCCACGGCTCTTTCTATGTCCTCGAGCGCGAAACTCGGCGGACGAAGGGCGTTCAGGGACCGCTCTATCTCTGCTTTCTCCGCCTTGT
>WFSD01000410.1 GCA_015486235.1 Anaerolineae bacterium | reverse complement strand
GGGGAATCGTGGCAGGACAGGCGGAATGTCGCCATTCTGAACCTGATGGCCCGCGCCGGCCTGCGGGTGAGCGAAGTGGTGAACCTACGGCTGGACGAGGTCGAGTTGAACCACAGGAAAGGCTCGGTGAAGGTGAAAGCCGGCAAGGGATTGAAGGAGCGCACCGTGCCGCTGCCGCTCCAGGCGAGGCGGGCGCTGCAGGCGTACCTGGAGGTGCGCCCTGAGTTCGGCGGCGAAATGCTCTTCGCGAGCAGGACGGGGAATCGGATGTCCTCGAGGAATGTGCAGAGGCTGGCGTCGAAGGCTGCGTGGCTGGCGGGGATAGACCAGAAGGTGACGCCGCACACGCTGAGGCACACCTACGCCACGCGTGCGCTGCGAAGCGGTGTGGACCTGGCGACGCTGTCACGTTTGCTTGGGCATGAGAACATCACCACTACGGCGAGGTATTTGCACCCGGATGAAAGTAAGGTGGCGGAGATGATGGAGGGGCTGTGAAAAGGTGCAAGAGCACTAAGTTAACCTAAGAAAGCCTCATAGGTCTATGACTATTAGGCAACAGGGTCCTCTTGGAGTCTTTGTTTGGCCATAGCGACAACCCTGTCAGAGCCGCTGATCTCAAAGCTCAAATGGGCTAGATCTTTCCCAACAACATTAATCTTCGGAACTTCACCTGTTTCGGGATCACGGACATCGCCGACTCTTTGCACAACCCACTCCACGACAGCTTCATAAGTAGCTCGTTCAATCACATCTCCGACTTTTTGCGGATCGATTGGTTTGCCATTGATCTCAAATGTAACCTCAAGCATTTTGCACTCCCGTCCTTGGTTTGTGTCTCTAAAAGAATACAACTACCCGCCGGATCGGCTCGACTCCGGCGGGCTTGTGTATTACCCTGCTTCCTGCCGGGGTGCTGCAACCACCCCGGTCGAACCTCGCCGGTTGTGCCCCAGGCGAGGCTTTTGTATTGCCAAAATTTTACAACTGTCCGGAGGCAGATGTCAAACTCGGCATGGCGGCTAACGGAAAACTGCACCTCATGCATTCAAAAGCATCCCGTGGGTAGGACTCCCATGCTATGCTTTGCACGGCGAGGCGCAGCTACCGCTCCGGTCGCACCTCGCCGGCAACTGGCGTACCAGGCGAGGCTTTTTTGCGGTTTGGGCATACTTTACACCCGTAGGCATGTTTGCGTCAAAACCAAGACTGTTGTCCCGCGCTACCTTCTCTGAGGCGCCATCGTTACTCTTCACCAACCCCGATGATGGGTCGTGATTTGCTCCAGATGCACCGAGAAAACCCTCGGGGCAACCCTGGGCTTTCGATTTGCTTCGAAAGCCTGAATAACAAATTCGACTAGTCACGGTACGTCGGCAGGAGGCAGGCAACCACAAACCACAATGGGCACTGCCGTGGCAGAGGAAATTCATCATCGATACACGTCCCGCCGATGCCGTATTCTGACAATCTCGATTAGAAGAATCGAAGATTCCACCGTATACACCACACGATAATCTCCCACCCGGAGACGATAAGAATGCTTCGACCCAGTGAGTTTCACAACGCCATGAGGATACGGGTTGTCGGTTAGATCCTCTACCGCTTGAAAGATTCTCCGTTGGACAGGGGAGGGTAATCGCCGGAGTTCCTTCAATGCCGAGCGCTTCCACTCAATCCGATAGGACGCCATCAGATTTCAGGATCTCGTACACTTCCTGATGAGAAATTGTAGGTTCTTCTTTGCGTTCGGCAACGATGGCCAAGTCGTTGATATCTTCGAGCAACTGATAGAAGCGATCGATGGGCACGATGACCGCGTTTTTTTGACCGTCTTCATCGGTTATGTATTGGACATTCAAGCCTTTCACGCTGAGCATGAACATATCCTCCATACGTTGGGCGTAATCACATCCGAAATATAGCAGAGTTGGGGTAATAAAGCAACTATCTAACCTTCCGAACTTTTACCATCTGGTAGGCACGAATCGCCTCTTTCGATCCCTCAACCTATTTCCCCTCCCAAGGGCCAGGGCACTCTCCCGGATGACCGATGCCGACGGATTGAGCCCAGCGGCCCGCTGACCTATCCTGGTTTCCATCCCCTGCCACCTCGAACCGTACATCCTTCGGCTGCGCTCAGGGCAGGCTCTTTCCCGCTGCAGGATTCACTCGTTGTTACGGACTGCGGCTTTACTCTTCTTTCCCACGAGGTTACAACGCTTCAACACCTCCGATCACCCGGAAGCACTGGTTGCCTGCTACGCGGCTGCCCTACCATTGCCGCGACCGGACTTTCACCGGTTACCAGACGACGGCTTTCAGGACACACCAAGCGCTTGTTGGGCCGCCTTGAACTTCCTAGACGAAAGACAGGAGCAACATGAACAGAGACTTTCAACTATTCTCTTTGTTAAGGCCGTGTTGCATTTTCCTGACCAGGGGCGCAAGGAATGCTTGTAGCACTGCACGGCCAGGTTGTCCCAGGAGATTTATGACATGGATAGCCATGTTGCTGCCCCACGCATAGTAAGCTTTCACAAATGCTCGTCCTACCACGGAACGTAAGAGGTATCGATCGCGAAAATAGCGAAGAGCAAGAACTTCTGGAGCGTCGAAATCACCATAGACTACGGTGGCTACAAAACAATCTTCTTCGTCTGAAGCGATGTTGACTTTATAAATGCGATGTTTCCTCCCATACTTCTTAAACAAGATATGGTCGGCCATGTCTGTGAATTGGCTGCTTGTTCCGAAGTATACTCGGCCGTCTTTGGTCTTAATTTTCCGCATTTTCCCTTCGCTCCTTGATGTCGTCCTACCCGGTCTTAGCTTCTGCGAAACGAAGTGAGTCTTGGTGGTTGTGCACACTTAAGGTGGGTTACGGGGCAGTAGATGGCCGGCGTCCGCGTAAGCCGCTCCGCTGCTGCCCCCTGGCGCTTATGCGGACGTTCGTTCCATCTGCATGTTCGGCAAACGCGGGCGGAGCGAATAACCGGACTATTACCTATCCAGAGTCATTCCCTCTAAAACTCACTTTTGGGACGTTATCCCGTTTTAGCCTTGTCCTTCTCTGTACTTGGGAAACCCCTACCGGACCAATTACGAATTGAAGCGCGCTCCGCAGTCCCGTCGCACACCATGGCAGGCATGAAAAAACGGAAGCCCGCCGGATCGGCTTGACTCCGGCGGGCTCCTATGCTATCCTGCGTCCTGCCGGGGCGCTGTCACCGCTCCGGTCGAACCTCGCCGCTAACGGGCTACCGGGCGAGGTTTTTTGTTTACGACATTCTACACTTCAAGAACTAAACCGTCAAGCTCGCGGGTTCGTGCCTTCTGTCCAAAGCATCGCTTTTCTTTAAGGAACGAAGGGCGTAAAGCAACGCCCGCAAGTCACAGTGGCTCAGTGCCCTCACTCAGAATGGCGAGGTAGCGATCATAGGCGAAGATGCGGTTGCGCTTCTTGCCTGTAATCTCCCGGGCGATGCCCAAGTCTTCCAATATGGCCATCCCCTTGGCCGCGGTAACAAAGGTGAAGCCCGTTCGCCGTACCACCTCTTTGAGTGTGATGATAGGCCGATCACACAAGGCATCAAAGACCCGGAGGGCTGTACCTGCCCGCTGTACACCTTCCTGGACCTTGCGTCTATCCTCCTTGAAAAGATGAACCAGACGCTGTGCGGTCTCCACCGCATTCTGTGCAGTCTGCTCCACACCTTCCAGAAAGAAATCCAGCCAGGCCTCCCAATCCCCTTCCAGCCGTACCAGTTCGAGCAGCCGATAGTACTCACCTCGGTGTTGTTTGAAGTAAAGGCTCAGATAGAGCAGGGGGCGCTTCAGAACACCACCGTGATGCAGGACAAAGGCAATTAGCAACCGCCCCATGCGCCCGTTCCCGTCCAGGAAGGGGTGGATGGTCTCGAACTGGACATGGGCAAGTGCCGCGTTGACCAGCGTTGGGTAGGGAGCGTTCTCTCCGTTGAGAAATCTCTCCAGATCAGCCATGTACCGGGGGACTTCATCTGAAGGCGGCGGCACAAAACGGGCGTTGCCGGGACGCGTGCCTCCTATCCAGTTCTGGGTACGCCGAAACTCCCCGGGGAACTTCTTGCTCCCGCGCCCACGGGACAACAGGAGCGCATGCATCTCGCGAATGAGTCGGTTGGATAGCGGGAATCCCTCCTGCAAGCGCCGGATGCCGTGTTCCAGCGCGACCACGTAGTTGGACACCTCGACAACATCCTCAAAAGGGACGCCTGGCGCCTCTTCCAGTTCAAACAATAGGAGGTCGGAAAGGGAGGATTGGGTACCTTCAATCTGCGAGGAGAGCAGCGCCTCGCGGCGGACGTAGGCGTAGAGGAAGATGTCAGGATCGAGCAGTAGCAACGTAATGCTGTCCAGTCGCCCCAAAGCGAGCGTCGCCCGTTCCAACAGCCGCTGACGCCGGGGCGTGAACTGCAGCGGTGGGGTCGGCGGCAACGGTTCAGGTACGAAGGCCCGTATCGTCTCGCCGCCGACAACAGCTGTTCGGTACTTTCCAGTGAGGCTACGCTTCATCCCGATCCCCCAT
>WFSD01000409.1 GCA_015486235.1 Anaerolineae bacterium | reverse complement strand
GTAGGTATTTCTGCCTCCCCCATTGTATATGCCCCGTCTGTGGAGAACTGCCATGGCACCAGGCGTGGTTTGTACCCCAGGGATTCGGATACGGCCCGTACAGTTGCTTCCACCAGGGGATGATCCGACGGCATCAGCCACGCAGGATATGCTTCCCGCACATGGAGCAGGTGCCCGGTGTAGCTTTTCAGGTCGAATTCCTCGACCCGCAGGTCAGCGTTTGCCCCTTCTCGCTTTACCACCTGATCGATCTCCGCCAGGGCTTTGTTCACGGTTTCACCTAGCGTCAGGCGCCGGTCCACGGTGAAGGAGCAAAGGTCTGGCACCACATTGTGGCTGCCGGTCTCGATGCTTTTTATTTCCGTTGCCGTTACGCTACCTGAGCCGAGCACAGGATCTGTCAGGAAGTGAGCGGGCAGAAGTTCTATGCCAAAGATGACCCGTGCCGCCGCGTAGATTGCGTTCACCCCTTCCTCCGGCCTGGAAGCGTGACATGACCGCCCGTGCACGTCCACGCGTATCAACACACGTCCACGGTGTCCAGGGCTCACCTGGAGGTTCGTGGCCTCGCCCAAGAGCACGTAATCTGGCCTGAATCCCTCTTCCTCCACCAGGGATCTCACAGCAACGCCTTCACTTGGCTCTTCGCTCACCACACCGACCATGTACAGGTCACCGTCCAGGTGGACGCTAGCATCCAGGAGCGCTTTTGTGCCATAGACCATCGCCGCCATCGCGCCTTTCATGTCCATGGTGCCGCGTCCGTACATGACGCCATTCACTATCTCGGCGCCGAAAGGGTCATGGGTCCAGGATGCCAGGTCGCCTGGAAGAACGGTGTCCATGTGAGCATCGAACATCAGCTTCTTCCCGGAACCCTTCCCGATCCGGCCGATCACGTTCCCGACCCGATCCACCCTGACCTCTTGGAATCCAACTCTCTCCATTTCCTCGGCCAGGCGCTCGGCTACTTTCTCTTCCTGTCCCGTGGGACTGGGAATGCGCACCAGGTCTTGCAGGAACTTGATGCAAGCCTCTTTGTCAGACTGTCGCAATACGAACATGATCACTTCTCCTCGATACAGTAAAGCCGGCTCACTGATTCACCCCAGCCAGTCCAACCCTATCTTTCGCAGCGTCTCCAGCCTCGGGACGCCATCCTCGTCCCATCCGGCCATCTCGTAATACCGCTTGACAGCTCGTGATATCTCTTCCTCGTCCAGCTTCATGCCATCGGTTGGGCCGCCAGTGAGAGCTTTGAACATCCGGTGGGAGAGCTTGTCTTCCTCTGGGCCGACTCCATGGCGGATGTTGAAGACACGCATCATGTCGACCCGCCGTGCCCCTAGCTTCATCAAATCCTCCACCGTGACATCCCAGCCAGTAGTGGCGCGGGCAAAATCCACCAGGTCTTTCGGCCCGAAAGGCTGTGACCCCACGCCGAAGACGAACTGGCACACGTTTAGTGTATCCATGGCGCTGTAGAAATACTGAGTCCGTAGGGCAAACCGGATCTTCTCGTCATTCAGGACGCTCACTGGCTGCGGATTGGTAAGCCCGATATATGCCAGTCGATCGAGGCGCTCTTTTTTCAAGCCAGGCCGGTACGAGGGATCGTGCGCCGACGAGTTATGATCAGCTCCGAAAGCATTCACAGCGTATATCACTCCCAGCGACCGCTTGATCTGGGGCATGTGGGCTGGGATATCCTGCTTTTTCGCCTCTGCCAGAAGCTCCTCCGCCTCTGGTCCGATGCTCCTGGCGGCGCGGGCAGCGCCTTCCGCCAGCAGGTCGCCAATCCCCTGGCGGGTCAGGATGAGGGCTGTGAGCCGGAGCATGGATGCCGTGTCGCCAAAATGTGGTCGGAGCCGCTCCAGGCCATCCTCTGGCTTCCGCTGGATCAGGCCCCGCTGGTATGCCTCCATGGCCCAGGCGATCGTGGCGCCGCAGGAGATGGTGTCCACGCCATACTTGGAGCAGAGTTCGTTGGCTTTGGCAATGGCACCCAGATCGCTGACCCCGCAGTAGGAGCCAAAAGCCGCCAGCGTTTCGTACTCTGGCCCACCGTAGCGGGGATCGACTTTCCACGGGCCGCCCTCGACTTTCACCACCGGCTTGCAGGCGATAGGACAGGCAAAACAGGTCTCCATCCCCTGGAGGATTGTCCTCCGCATCCGCTCACCGCTGATGGCATCCGCTTTCGGGAAATATCCGCTGGAATAATTGTTGGTCGGCAGGCCACCGATTTTGTTTTGATAGCTCATGGTCCCGGCGGTGCCGTAAAGGCTTAGGGATTGCGCCCACGGCGATTGCTTTATCCGGTCCATGGTGATGGAGATCAGCCGTTTGATCCCATCAGGATCTGCCACTTCTGCCCTACCGTGCCCGCGCACAGCGATGGCTTTCAGATTCTTGCTCCCCATGACCGCGCCTAGCCCAGTGCGGCCGTTGGCTCGGTTCGTCATGTGCATGATGGCGGAAAACCGCACCAGTTTCTCCCCCGCGGGGCCGATCTCGGCGATTTTGATCTGCGGATCGCCGAGTTCCTGGCGGATGATGTCCTCGGTATCGCCGGTAACCTTGCCCCAGATGTGCTCTGCCGACCGGATCTCTGCTTTGCCGTCGTGCAGCCAAAGATAGGCTGGCTTTGGCGATCGGCCACGGATAACCACGGCGTCGAACCCGGCAAATTTCATCTCCGCCGGGAGGAATCCTCCGCTCTGGGAATCGCCGATGGCGCCGGTGAGGGGAGAAAGCGCCGTCACTGTGAGGCGGCTGTTACCTGCCACCGGCACGCCGGTCAATGGGCTGATGGCGAAAACCAGCACGTTCTCCGGCCCCAACGGGGTGGCGTCCGGCGGAATGAGCTTGAGGGCGTAATAAACGCCCAAGGCGCTGCCGCCCCAGTAAGCGCGGTAGACCCCCTCCGGCGGCTCCTCCGTCCAGAGCTTTCCGGCGCTCAAATCAACGTGCAAAATCCGGCCTGTGCATCCTCTTCGTGCTGTCATAGAAGTCTTTTCCCTGCTCCGAAGGTGTGCCTTTGAAAAAGTGGGCCGGCCAGTGTCGCGATTATCAGCTGCAATCCGATATCTGTCGTGTAAGTTTATCCGGTTGTGGCTTGTGCGTCAAATCGGGGGCTTCTGCCACGCCGGAGGAGACCATGGAGTACGCCAGGGGGAACGTTTTTGAGGGAGCCGCTGGCCCGAAAGGAGTTCACATCATTCCTGAGATGCCAGTCACGCTAGTGGGGAAGATATTCAAGCCGAAGCTGCGCTGGGATGGCACGCGACGCGCTTACGAGGAGGCGCCGGTACCATGGCTTCACGCTACCCACATTTAGTCCTGGTTCGGCCCAGGCCATGGTACATCCATTACAGATATAGTATCAATGCCGACGTTGCTACCCATAGTACCACGTCCAGCAGGAGAGGCTTGTCTTTCAGCAACACTTCATCCGGTGGGGCGGTCTCTTTCCGCACGTGGATCAGGTACATGTATCGGAAGAGTCCGTATAGGACGAAAGCAATAGTCAGCATCATCAGGTGGTTCCCAGGCAGGTTGGGTGCGGAAAATGTGTACAGGGCATAGGCGATCAGGGTCGTGGAGCTGACCAGGCTCAGCATTTCGTCCAGGAAATAGAGGTTGTATTCGTCCAGTATCCGACGGTGGTTGTTAGCCCCGTCTGCCAGCAACACGATTTCCTGCCGACGTTTGCTTAGCGCCAGGAAAAGTGCTAGCAGGGTGGTGCAGACATAGAGCCAGGGCGAGAAGCGTTGCACCGGAAACACGACTGTGCCTGCTGCCACCCTTAGAACGAATCCTGCAGCGATTGTCATCACATCTATGATCACCAGGTGTTTCAGGGAAAAGGAGTACGCCAGGTTCAGAATCAAATACGTCCCCAGGATCAATGCCAGGTTCTGAGAAATAACGTATCCTAAAAGAATGGATGCTGTCACCAGCACGAGGGCAACCCTCTCGGCCGTGCTTACGGGAAGGCGGCCCGATGCTATTGGCCTGTGCTTTTTCTTGGGGTGTATTCTGTCCTTCTCGCGGTCGATGATGTCATTGATGATGTACACCGCCCCGGATATCATGCAAAACGTGATGAACGCAGCCAGGACTCTGGCGGTGTAATTCATGTAGAACAGTTTTTTGTCGAACAACAGAGCAGCAAAGACGAAGACATTCTTCGTCCATTGTTTTGGCCGTGTGGCCTTTAGGATATCCAATAGCATAAGTGCTGTGCTCTCCTGTAATGCGAATCATGGCATGGTCCAAAGGACGTCTTGACAATTAGCCAAGGCATAGAACAACGCTAATCCCTCATCCCCCCTGGGGTGGGGCTTTCCCGCAGGGGAAGGGGTAGACTCGCGTCTCATAGCAGCGCCCACAGGGCGAATGGAGCGAATCAGCGAATGGTCTCCCGGAGAAAACGCTTATTCGTTCATTCCTCCATCTAAGATGAACCGCGTCTGAATTGTTCTCAGTGACGAGCCTCATGATGATACTCGAAAAAGGGCCCCACGTCAAAGGGGATGCTGCCGAGGGAGAGCGAAGCAATTTCTGGGGGCCCGTAGGGCCCCCAGAAACGTTTCCGGGCCTTGATTTGCTTCGAAATCCCTGCCGAGGGGTTTGGTGGCGCTCAAAAGTAGTGGGATGAGCTTGCCTTGCAAGGAAACGAAGAAGGCCTTTTTGCCCTCGCCTATCACCCTGGCCGCCTACTGCGGCTTGCCCTACCTTCCCTCTCCCGTGGAATGGGCGAGGGAAGAGGGGCACCACAGGCCAAGTTGCACCGTGGGCAATCCGAGAGTCGAGTCGGGATGGCACCCTTGGGCCGTTCCTGGCGCCGGGGGAAGAGGAAAGCTGCCTGGCGCCCCTCCCTCGCCCACGTGTGGGAGAGGACGGTGCAGGGTG
>WFSD01000408.1 GCA_015486235.1 Anaerolineae bacterium | reverse complement strand
GCGATATCTAACGACTGGAGGTGAGCGATATGGGTTCAGTGGGGTTGCCGGAACTGTTGGTGGTCTTGGTGATCGTGATCATAATCTTCGGCGTTGGACGACTGCCGGAGGTAGGAGGTGCTCTGGGCAGGGGCATCAGGGAATTCCGCAAAGCAACTCAGGAGGAAGAGGAAGGCGCCGAGAGGAAGTCGAAGTCTGAAGAGGAGAGGAAAGGGTAATAGCTGGTAACGCCCGGGATAGTGGTGCCTCCACTTGACGTTGAGGACAGGCCTCGGGCGGGAGAGCATGCTTGGTGATGATGTTGGCAAACAGCTAATCTAGGGCCGCATCTGAGGATGCGGCCCTCTGCATCGGGGGATGGACTCTACAAGCTGTTTTCCTGCGGGAATCCTCCGGGCATGCGGATATTCTTCTCCGGGGGGAGGAATAAGTGTTTTGAGTGATGGCGGCAAAGCTGCCTCCGGCGATACAGCTGTCGCCAGAATTGATTGTCGAAATCCGAACGCTGCCCCACTTTTTCTCGCATGGGCAAGGACACACTCACATTGAGGAAGCACTTTTAGTGGACATTCAAGCAAGACTACGACAACACGCTTTCGTCCGTCATATTCTTCTCATAGCTGCCGACTTGCTCACGGGCTTTCGGCTGTTCGTGGCCTTCTTGATCGTGGTCTTGGGGATTGTGTACGGTAGGAGTGCCCTTCCCTGGGTTGTCGTCATGACTATGCTGGCATGGATGGGGGATTTTTTCGACGGCAAGGCCGCCAGGCTGGCGTCGGGGACATCGGTGCCGAGGACGAAGCTGGGGCACTATGATTTCGTCGTAGATGCCACTCTCACGTTGGCCACGCTGATTTACCTCACCCTGGCATCTCTCATCCCTCTGTGGCTTGCGGTTGCTTATGTGGTTATTGCCTTCCTGGTGTGTGCTCACGAGGAGGGTTCTAAGACTGTTGTTATTGCCTTTATGCGTCCGGTGGACTTGACCGCCGGTTTTTTTGCGTTTTATTTCTATCCTCCTCTGGCTTTCGTCTTCCTGGTGTGGTTGCTGCTGGCATTGTTCTGGAACTGGAAGCGGGTCAAGGTTGGGACTCCATATTTTTTCAAGGACATACGGGCCCGTATAACGGGGAAGTCCACCCCTGAAGTCCCGTCCAGGGAGGAATGGGGCGAGCTACACGAGGAATGGCCCTGGGATACCGAGGAAAATCGCAATCGTATCAAGCAGTGGGAACGTAAAGTGAAAAGTCACAAGAAGTGAATGTGAAGGTCTGCTTGCTTCTGAGGGTCCGTCAAGATGTCAATGTGGATCGTAATACCCTTGCGTTCGGACGGAGCGCCGGGGCGTATGCCCCGCTCCTGGAAGCGCCCGGTTCGGCGCTAGATTCATTGGTGGCGCCCAGAAGTAGTGGGACGAGCTCGACTTGCTAGGAAACGAAGAAAGCCTTTTTGACCTCACCCATCACCCCGGCCGCCTGCGGCGGCCTGCCCCTCTTCCCTCGCCCATAAAATGGGCGAGGGAAGAGGGGCACAGCGGGGAAGACTGTACCGTGGAAAACTGGCAAATAGCATGGGAATTGCTCTCTTGAGCCGTTTCCAATGTTGCTTGCGCTGCCACTGAGGGCGGATTTTGTAGAGCGGACCGTTAGCCCGCTCGGCGCGACACTCTTGAAGTCCTTCCTGCCGGTGGAAAAGCGAAGCTTGCTTGCGCAGGCATCCGGCAGCCCCTCCCTCGCCTGCGGAAGCGGGAGAGGGAGGGGTTGGGGTGGGTGAGGGCCAAAGGCAGACTGCCCAAACCGAGGCGGAGGCTCCTTTTCGCCAATTCGAGGCTTTTCGGTTCCGCTGCATACCTGCGTGCGGCGTGCGTTTGGTCGGGCCAGGCGGCTCGACCTGCAGCGCAGCCGCCTGGCTTAATCCTCTAGCCACAGAGCCAGGTTGTTAATCTGCGGAATGAATGAGCTTCAAGAAATATCGGTGAAACCTCTCGTCCCCCGAGAGCTCCGGGTGAAACGCCGTACCCAGGAGCTTCCCCTGGCGCACGGCAACGATGCGTCCATCCTCCAGTCGCGCTAGAACCTCGACATCGGGGCCAGCCTCTCGGACAATCGGTGCTCGAATGAAGACGCCGGGAAATGGAACCGGAGGTGTGGTATCGCTTACCTCTGCCAACGCCGGAACATTCAGCATCGTTTCGAAACTGTCTACCTGTCTGCCGAAGGCGTTGCGCTCCACTACTATGTCCAGCCCGCCGATGAGTGGTTGCTCTCTTCCGACATCTTTCGCCAGCAGGATCAAGCCCGCGCAGGTTCCCCACATGGGGAAGCCAGATCGAGCCAGCCGCCGCAACTGTTCCATGAGGCCAAATTCCACTGCCAATTTTCCTACGGTGGTGCTTTCGCCCCCTGGAATGATTAGCCCGTCCAGATCGTCCAGGTGTTCCGGCAGCCTTATTTCTTTTGTCTCGGCGCCAAGGGATTCGAGCATGAGTCGGTGCTCTCGGAAAGCACCTTGCAGAGCAAGAACGCCGATACGCATTGGTCACCAACCTCTCTGTGCCAGTAGCTCCTCTTTCGGAATTGTGTCTATGTTGATCCCAACCATCGCCTCGCCCAGATTCCTGCTCACTTCGGCCAGAATCTTCGGGTCGTTGTAGTGAGTCACTGCCATGACGATCGCCCTGGCGCGCACAGCAGGGTTCCCCGACTTGAAAATGCCGGAGCCCACGAACACGCCATCCATGCCGAGCTGCATCATCAACGCTGCGTCGGCCGGCGTAGCGATGCCGCCCGCGGCAAAGTTGACCACCGGCAGCTTACCGGTCTCCGCGACCTCGACGACCAGTTCGTATGGGGCGCCGATCTCTTTTGCGTACCGCATCAGCTCCTCTTTCGGGATGGCGGTCAGGTGGCGGATTTCCCCGAGCACTGCCCTGGCGTGGCGGACTGCCTCCACCACATTCCCGGTGCCTGCCTCGCCTTTGGTGCGGATCATTGCAGCGCCTTCTCCGATGCGCCGGAGAGCCTCGCCCAGGTTCCTAGCGCCACACACGAAGGGGACTTTGAACCCCCATTTGTTGATATGATGTTCCTCGTCCGCCGGGGTGAGTACCTCGCTCTCGTCTACGTAGTCCACCCCGAGCGCTTCCAATATCTGTGCTTCTACGAAATGCCCGATGCGAGCTTTTGCCATCACAGGGATGCTCACGGCCTCCATGATCTCCAGTACTTTTTCGGGATCGGCCATGCGCGCCACGCCGCCTTGAGCACGGATGTCCGCAGGCACGCGCTCCAGTGCCATCACTGCTACAGCGCCGGCATCCTCCGCGATCTTGGCTTGCTCTGCATTGGTGACGTCCATGATGACACCACCCTTGAGCATTTCCGCCAGCCCAGCCTTGACCTTAAATGTGCCTGTCTTCCAATCCATTCTCCTTAACCTCCTGATAAAGGCAAGGGCACCTTGCCCGTTCGAATTTGAATGTCAAGCCCGACCCTTTTTGCTGCGTCGGCCTCTGGTCTTTTGTTCCCAACCAAAATACATTATACTCCCAAGGGTAGCAGGTAGCAACTGAGCTTTGGAGTTGGGAAAACGAAGTAATTTCTGGGGGCCCGTACGGGCCCCCAGGAGTTAACCTGCCTTTCGGGAGGTTCTCGTCAACCCCTGGCAAGCCACAGCACAAGCCCTGTATCGAGCGTGAGGGTTCCCGGGAGCGTTTCCGGGCCTTGATTTGCTTCGAAAGTCCTGGGAGCCAGTAGGGGCGACCCGGCAGGTCGCCTCTGCCGGATGCCACCCGTAAGCCAGGCAAACTCCGAGAAAATGCGTGGCCGACGTATGGCTCCAATTTTCACAAACACGATCGCCAAAGTTGACAGCCTCTTCTGGATTATGCTATCATTTCCTCTAGCACTATAGTGGCAGCCATTCGAGCGATTGCCCGAAAAAACCGGTTTCGTCAAGGTGGAAGAAATGCCAATCGACTATGTGCCAATACTGGTCTTGTTGATCGTAGCTGCAGCCATCTCGGTTATCGCTGTAGTTCTACCTTCTCTCCTCGGTCCGAAGAACCCGAACCCCGTC
>WFSD01000407.1 GCA_015486235.1 Anaerolineae bacterium | reverse complement strand
TACCGATTTCGAGGGGCGGATTTCCGCAACGTCCAACGCTTCCGGGACGACTTCCCCGACGCCCGTGTGGTTCTCCTGGAGGAGAACTACCGCTCGACACAGACGATCCTATCGGTGGCGAATTCCGTCATCTCCAAGAACACACAGCGGGTGCCAAAACAGCTTTTCACGCGGCGCGACTCCGGTGAACAGATCGTGGTCAAGGAGCTTTTCGATGAGATAGAGGAGGCAGATTACGTGGTCAAGGAGGCAGTGCGCCTCACGACCGAGGGTTACAACCTGAGAGACATCGCTGTGATGTATCGCACCAATGCGCAATCCCGCGCTTTGGAGGAGGCGCTTCTCCGCGAGGGCATCCCTTACCAGCTCGTCGGTGCGACCCGGTTCTACGCCCGGCGGGAGATCAAGGACGTGCTGGCATATCTCCGGATTCTGCTCAATCCCTCGGACGACGTAAGTCTGCTGCGGATCGTCAATGTGCCTCCGCGGAAAATCGGCGCGAAAACGGTGGCGGGAGTACAACGCTGGGCCCGCGGAATGAGATTGGCAATTTACCCCGCACTGCAACTTTGGACAGGCGGCTCGGATTCGGTGGAGCCCCCGCCGGTGGGCCTGCGAGCTCAGAAAGCACTGGTGGCTTTTGTCGGGATGATCCAGGAACTCCGCCAGGCCGCCGACACGACGCCAGTGCCCGACCTCATCACCCTCCTGCTGGATCGCACAGGATATGGAGAGTACTTGCTGAAAGACGGCACCGAGGAAGCCCAGGAACGCCTGGGAAATGTGATGGAGCTTCGGAATGTGGCGACATCCCTCTATGTGGAACCGGGAGAAGATCCGCTCAACGCGTTTCTGGAGAGGGTCGCTCTGGTTTCAGATGTGGATAACCTGCCAGAAGAACGGGATGGTGTCACTCTGCTGACCCTCCATACATCCAAAGGGCTGGAGTTCCCTGTGGTGTTCATCACCGGCCTGGAAGAGGGGCTGATGCCCCACAGCCGGTCCGTAGATGATCCAGACGAATTGGAGGAAGAGAGACGACTTTTCTACGTGGGGGTCACCCGCGCAAAGGACAGACTTTATTTGCTTCACACTTTCCGGAGGACGCGCTACGGTGACAGCGACGTCAACGAAAAATCCCGCTTCCTGAAAGACATACCGCCCGACCTGATCGAAGGGAACCACAGGCGCGGCCGGTCTCGGGACGTCGGCCCGTTCCCGCAGACCCGGCCTGCGCCGGCCAAGCATCCCACGCCAACGTCGGTGTACGTCCCAGGCACGCGTGTGGAGCATCCAAAGTATGGCCTGGGGACGGTAGTCGGCGTGGCAGACAAAAACGGCGACCAGGAAGTCAGTGTGGCGTTCGCGGGAAAGGGGATTAAGAAATTCCTGGCCAGCCTGGCAAAGCTCAAATTGGCGTAATCACCACACCCGAGGGCACCTCTGCAATGCTTCCCAATCCCGGCAAACGAAAGGCAAAACCCATGAAACGACTGCTCCCGACCTTGCTCGCAATTGTGCTGTTGCTCTCCCAAACCATCGGCGCTCGCTCCGGCAGCGACCCCTGGCAGAAAATCTCCCCTGCGCTGGCAAAGGCTTTGACAGAGGACGGAATCGCCCCGGCGCTGATCGTTCTCCCCCAGGCAGACCTTTCCGGCGCCGACAGGGTCGTCGGCAAAGATGCACGCGGGGAATGGGTCTACCGTCGGTTGGTGGAACACGCGCGCCGTACACAGCGACCACTGCTGGCGTACCTCGACTCCCACGACATACCACATCGCTCGTTCTTCGTGGTAAACGCTGTGGCGGTGGACCTGACGTTGCCGATAGCAAGGGATTTGGCGGGGCTCCCTGAAGTGACACGCATCGTGGCAGACACCCCATGGAAAGGGGTCGAGGAGCCCAAGCCAGACGGCCCAGTGGCCATATCCGACCTGCCCTGGGGACTGTCGGATATCGGTGCGGACAGGGTGTGGGCGGAGTACGGCATCCACGGGGAAGGCGTCACGGTGGCAACCAGCGACACTGGCGTGGATTGGACCCACCCGGCATTGAGACCGCACTATCGTGGATGGGACGGCACCCAGGTCAGCCACGATTACAACTGGCATGATTCCGTCCAGCACGCCCCCGCCCCTTACGACGATCATGGGCACGGCACCCATGTCACAGGCACCATGGTTGGCAACGACGGCAATGGGGCCATCATCGGGGTTGCCTACGGAGCAAAATGGGTGGGGTGCAAGAACATGGACTCGAACGGCGTGGGATCGCCATCCAGGTACATCGAGTGCTACCAATGGCTTCTCGCCCCCACCGACAGCAACGGAGACAACCCGCGCCCCGATCTCGCTCCCGACGTGGTCAACAATTCGTGGACTTGTCCTCCGTCCGAAGGATGCACCGAAGACAAGCTGGAGG
>WFSD01000406.1 GCA_015486235.1 Anaerolineae bacterium | reverse complement strand
GGTGCCGTAGACGAAGAGTCCGAAATTGTGGTTGTATGGGTTCAGCGGGGATTTGGCGGAGTCGAAATACTCCTTCAGGCTCTTGGGCCAGGAGAGGGAGTTCTCCACCATAGTCAGGAACCGCTCGTCCGGGTGGATGTGCTGGCCTTCGTCCCAGTTCACGTGGTAGTAGCGGAAAGATGCCGCCAGAATCAGGATGACAGCCAGGAGAATCCAGGTGTTCTCCGGAAGCGTCAGCCACGTCAGCGCCCGATTCGCTTTGTCGATGATCCGTCGTTTCCCGTTGCTCAATCTCGTTCCTCCTGTCGTGAGGCGGTTTCAGGAAGCCGTGCCCCGTGAGATCGCTGCTATCAGTTCGGCCGGCTCATCGGTTCCGATCCGCAGGCTGCCACCGGAGCGGAGGTGGACTTCCACGGCCTCCGTCCCTGAGACGTTGTAGAGCCATCCTCCGGAGGTCAGGTGGATGCCCAGTCCTTCGTACCAGCAGTTCTTCACAGGCATGACCTCCCGGATGTTCTTCAGGGGTATCCGTTTCTTCAGCGGGAAGATGCCCATTTGGAACGAGAGGCGGCCTTCGCCTACCTCCACCGTCATGAAGGAGAAAAATGGGAGGAGCAGTACCAGGGTACAGAGCACGGGGATCACGCCAGGACCCCAGCCGAAAATCAAGCCGACGGCAACCAGCAGAACGATGCCGGCGAGCAGCAGACCCACGACTCCGTAGCCGAACTGCGTATGGCGATAGATGGTCATTTCGGGTACCTCGACTCAAGGCTTGGGCAAAGCTTTGGAACGTGTCAAAGTATAGCACATGGGGACTGTTGAGCACAACACTTTCGAGCTGGCCGGGGGTGCGAAGCGGATCCTGTGAGCGCAGAGGCCACGGACGGGCACGGAAAGGCACAGAAAAGAACAGCCCGTGAAAATCCGCGTTATTCCGTGGCCGGAAAGAGATGCCACGCCAGGGCGGGCTGCCGCGGGGTCATGCTGTAGGCCGGGCCGTAGATCCTCTCACTTACGTGGCATAAGGTTCGTGTGTTTCCGCAGGTAATACAACACGATCCACAGGACGAGGACACCACCCAACAGGGCAATCACCTGCAGCCAGCCCTCGACCTGCCTCATCGAGAGGGCAAACCAGTAGCCCAGGAACACAAGCACACCCGTACGGATGCCCTCCCCCAGCACCATGACGGCAAAAGCACGTGTCCAGGGGAGGCGGGCCACGCCGGCAGCGATTATCACAGGAATGGTCAAACCGGAGGTCAGCTTAGACAGGAGTATGATTTTCTCCATATCACTGTTCATTCCCCGGTCAACACGCTCTACGTACTCCTGGCGCATCCCAAGAGAACGCCCATAGCGCAGTATGCGATCCACATTCCAGAAGCGGCCGAGGAAGTACCACAGGTTGTCGGTAGTCAGATGCGCCAGGGATATCGAAACAAACACTAGCCACGGATTCAGGAAACCACCGACGGCGGCTACACCACCTAGCACAGCGACGAGATAGCCCTGAGTCAGCCCAAGTAGCGCGAGCAGCAGATAGTCCCAGGCACCAAGCTGCGGCACCTGCCCTGATACAAGCTGGTTCAAGAAACCGTGCAAAAGACCTGCCAGTGAATTCACATCCATAGCGCTACCAGTCAACTCCTGTGCGCCAGAAGGGTTTCCACATGGAAAGAAGCGAGGGCACAGATCCGGTGCAGGTGAAGTCATCCGGACTGGTACATCTCGGCTCGCCCTCACCCCATCGGCCCTGTTGTGGAAGGCAATGAGGCGTGCCCCGCCGCCGGGCACCCGGAAATGAGATATCAGGGTATAGCAACGCGCTATGCTACGCCTCCGACACCGAACAAAGCTTCCCGCCGGGAGGGTCAGGGCATGGGAGTGCCATTTCGACGACAAATTCTGTTCGTCGGCACGCGCTTGCTGTAGATGTACCAATCAGCCAAAGTTCGGAATCTGTCCGATGGATGCGCCAGCGGGCCGACTTTCACGCCTTTCACCGTGTTCCTGACGCCATACCCATACACTTGCTGATACAGAAGCAGTGCTGGCACTTCCTCGGCAAATACCCGCTGGAATGTGGCATAAAGCCTGGCTCTGGCGGTCGTGTTCAGGGTCATCCGAGCCTGCTCCATTGCTTCGTCCGCCAGGCGGTTCGACCAGCCACCGTAGTTCTGCCCAGACGCGTATTGTGTCGAGTGCCAGAGGGGATAGGGATCCGGATCGCCTGCGAGTTCCCAGGAAACCAAAACTGCGGCAAAATTATGCGGGTAGAGGTAATCCGAGACCAAATCCGGGAATGCCACGTGCTGCGGCACAGCTTTGATACCCACGGCTTTCCAATACTTGCATATCCCTTTCGCCAGTGCGATATGGGTCGGGCTATCATCAGTAAGCAGGATAAATCGTAGTGGCAGGCCGCCTTTGTCCCGAACTCCGTCACCATCACTATCGGTCCAACCTGCGGCTTCGAGAAGCTCCTGGGACCTGGCAGGGTCGTATGGGTAACGAGGCACGTCGCCGTCGTACGCCCAGTTCTCAGGCAACACCGGAGAGTGGATGACAACACCATAGCCGTGAAGGGCATCTTTCACGAGCGCTTCTCTATCGAGGGCGTACAGAAGTGCCTGACGCACCTCTTTCTCCTGGAAAAATGACACGGTTGGGTCGCGCAGGTTCAACAGAACAATGCTCTCCTGATCGATTGGAGGTAAGAATATCTGGAGGTCTCGCATGGCCGAGGTCTTTCCCATGTACTCTGCGGGAAGCTCGGCAATGCCGTCCACCTTTTTCTCAGCGTATGCAGTGAGGACGCTCTCTTTGTCGGGGTAGAACTTAAACGTAACCGAGTCCAGGTATGGCTCATGTTTCCAGGGATAGACCGGGCTTGGCTCCAGGATGGCCCTCTCGGCGTTTATCTCCTTAAGCTTCCATCCCCCGAAGCCAACAGGGTGGATATTCAACCTGGATGTCAGCATAGCAGTTATCGGCACATGCTCCCACAGGTGCTTTGGTATTATTCCCTGAGTGGTATAGTCCAGAAACGGGGCATAAGGCGCTTTCAGGGAAAACCGCACCGTGTGTGAATCGAGAGCCTCCGCCTTGACGGTGGACCACAGGTCATGGAGATCCGGAGGCCCAGGGTAGTTCGGGTTCTGCATCACGCCAACAGTGTAGATCACATCCGCCGAGGTCACCGGCACGCCATCCTGCCAGTGCCGGTCGGGATCCAGGTGGAAAGTGTAGCTCAGCCCATTGGATGATATCGTCCACTGCTGAGCCAGGTCTGGCAGGATGTTCCCATGCTCGTCCATACGGGTCAGGCCGCCAAAGATCAGCGAGGAAATATCCTCATCGACGTTGTTGTACCTGGATAACAGCGGGTTGATGTATTGGGGGAAGCCAGCAATTCCTTCTACATAATCACCACCGTGATCAGGCACAACCACGGTGGTGTAGGAGTACGCATATGCGCTCAGCAAGCCGATCAGCAGCACCAGCCCCAGAAATGCCAGCAGGAGCTGCCAGCGGACGTGTCTGACCACTGCTTCATCCCTGAACCAGAACGTTTACCAAAGCGATTGCGAAAAAGAGTATGGCAACCCCTATGGTTGCCTGGAACATCGATTTCTCCACGCCTCGACGGGTCTTGTAGATGGTGTCTCCGCCGAACACTGCGCCCAAGCCACTTCCTTTGGCCTGGACTAACACCAACACGATCAACGTTATAGCAAGAATATCCTCGATAATGTTCAGATACGTCACCATGAGCTCTAATCTCCTCCAAAAACGCTTGGTTGGATCCTGCACAACCGCCCGCAGATCCGTCCCTTTGCCGCACGAGATCTACCGTAATACCAGAGTACCTTCAATTATAAACGACTCTGCTCGACTGTTGCAAGTAAGGCTACGTCGGGGGAGAGCAAAGCAATTCCTGGGGGCCCGTAGGGCCCCCAGGAACCCCCAGAACCGTTATCGCTCCACATCAACCCCAACGGCAAGTAGCGGACCGCTCCAGAAGCGTCGAAAAACGCCCCTGAAGCGATTTTGGGCTTTCGATTTGCTTCGAAAGCCCCGTCGGGGGAAACGAAATAATTGGTAGCGCTCAGAACTGGTGGGATAGCGCTGTTTTTGGCCCTCACCCACCCCAACCCCTCCCTCTCCCGCTTCCGCAGGCGAGGGAGGGGCCGTCGGGCAGCTTTCATCTCTCCTGGCATCGAGAACGGCTCGAGAGTGCCATCTCGACGCGATTCTCCGATTGTCCACATTGCGACTTTGCCCGTGGCGCCCCTCTTCCATCGCCCATTTTATGGGAGAGGGAAGGTAGGGCAGGCCGCCGCAGGCGGCCAGGGTGATAGGAGAGGTCAAAAGGCAATCCCAGCCTCCTTGCCCAGACGAACTCATCCCACTACTTTTGAACGCTACCAAATAATTCCTGGGGGCCCGTAGGGCCCCCAGGACCCCCCTGAACTGTGTCATCGGCCCCTATCAACCCCAAAGTGGATCGGGATTTGCTCCAGGTGTGCCGAGAAGGCTCCTGAGACGGCTTGGGGCCTTCGATTTGCTTCGGAAGCCCTGTCGCAGAATTCCGAACAGATAGCCTCGGAAAGGGCCGATTTCAGGCACACAAGCGGGGAGGCCTGCCTGTGCCGTCAGACAGGCAATCGATGCACCATGGTGTGCAGGGTTTCGGTATGGCTTTCTTCTTCCTTTGCAGGAAGGGATCGGCGACTCCCCAGAACTCCTGCAGACCCGTTTCCGCCGTGGAGGAGGAGGCGCGATCGGTACTCCTTGACAGCACGCCATACATGACGCATAATGGAGACGCAGGCATTAATGGAGAAAGCAATGCTTCTACCCGGGGTGGCCGCTACGCTGCTGTGATTGCGCAGGCGTAATGCCCATATCAATCCGTTTTTAGATGCATTACTTCGTGGAGAACAGATGCTTCCAACGGTCCGGAGGTACAAGAATCTCCAGAGGCTCCGCGAGATAGCGCAAGTTCTGCTGCGTCACGGATTCGGCGAACTCGTGGACCAGATGGAGCTAATGCCGTACCTTTCCATCCCAACCCGCGTCATCCGCCGGGGGCATGGCGAAAAGCGCCTCACGGCCCCCGAGAGGGTTCGGATGGTATTGGAGGAACTCGGCCCCACGTTCATCAAGCTCGGACAAATTCTGAGCACCAGGCCAGATGTTCTTCCCCCCGCGTACATCGAAGAGCTCTCGAAGCTACAAGACAGCGCTCCACCCATACCTGCAGAGGAAGTCAAGCAGGTCATCGAAGAAGAGCTGGGCTGGCCCGTAGAAGTTTTCTTCAAGGAGTTCGAAGAGGAACCTCTCGCGGCTGCATCACTGGCACAGGTGCATGGGGCAGTCCTCTGCAGCAGCGAACACGTCGTAGTAAAAGTGCAACGCCCAAACATCCAACCCCTGATCGAGCGCGACCTGGACGTGCTTTTCGACATTGCACGACTGGCCCAGTCCAGGACGGCCTGGGGCGAGCTCTATGATTTCGTCGACATAGTCGAGGATTTTGCCAGGAAGATTAGAGCAGAGATGGATTACCGGAGGGAGGGACTGAATGCAGACAAATTCCGCGGAAATTTCTCCGACGAACCTCACCTTTACGTCCCGAGAGTTTACTGGGATTACACTACCAACCGTGTGCTAACCATAGAACAAATTTCGGGCATCAAAATAGACAACGTGGAAAGCATAAAAGCCGCCGGCATGGACACCAAGCGGATTGCCTTGCACAGTGCCAGAATCATCATCCGAGAGGTATTCCGCGACGGTTTTTTCCACGCAGACCCACATCCCGGGAATTTCTTCGTCATGCCGGGCGAGGTCATCGGGGCAATGGATTTCGGCCTGGTGGGCTACCTGGACAACATCACCAGAGAGCACCTGGCCCGGCTGCTCTTTGCATCTGTCAACCTGGATACCGAGGGTGTGGTAAACGAGCTGGTACGGATGGGCGCAGCAGGGAGCAGGGTGGATAGAGCTTCTCTGCAAAGGGATATTGGGCGCCTCCTGGGGGAGTATGCCAACAAGCCGCTAAAGGAAATCAGAGCCAAAGAAGTAGTCTCCGACATCATGCCGATTGCCTTTCGACATCACCTCCGTCTGCCTTCAGACCTATGGCTTCTGGGCAAGACTCTCGGCATGATGGAAGGAGTGGGACTGAAGCTCGATCCTGACTTCGACATGTTCGCCGTCGCACGCCCTTTTGCCAGGGAGGTAATATGGGAATTCATCTCGCCGACAGCACAGGGAAAGAAAGCAGTAAAAGGGCTGGAGGACTGGGGCGAGCTTGCTTTAGGCCTGCCCAGACGCCTGGATAGCCTGCTGAGGCAGCTGGATCAGGGAATCTTCGAGGCCAGCCTGGACATCAAACGGTCAGACGAAATCGTGAAAAGGCTCGACAAAATGGCAAACCGTCTCGCAGTTAGCCTCCTTCTAACCGCCCTGATCCTTGCCACGGCCCTTCTCATCCCTCAAGCCAATCTTTCCTGGCCGTGGGGGGTAAGTACATGGCTTTTAGTCCTCGGTTTTGCCGTGACCAGCGTCCTTGGATTGATGCTGATCTTTTCTATTCTTCGCACAGGAGGATCATGAAAGTCCAGATCGCTACTGGGAGGGAGTGAACATGAGAAAAGGATGGAAAGTATTCCTCGGGATTCTCGTCGTGCTCGCGGTAATCGTAGCCGCGGGATGGCTTTACGTCACCCACAATCCGTTCCCGAAAACCAAAGGGAAACTGGCCATACCCGGGTTGCAGGCGCCTGTGGAGGTAATCAGGGACGACATGGGCGTCCCTCACATCTACGCTAGCAATGTTCATGACCTATTCCTCGCACAGGGGTTCGTCCACGCCCAGGACAGGTTCTGGCAGATGGAATTCTGGCGAAGGGTCGGAGCAGGCAGGCTCTCCGAAATCCTTGGGAAATCCGCCATCAACACCGATAGGTTCGTCAGGACTGTTGGCTGGCGCAGGGATGCCGAGAAGGATTTGGAAGCCCTAAGCCCAGAAGCGGAAGACGCCATGAACGCCTACTCCGAGGGTGTCAATGCCTACTTGAAGACCCACAAAGGGAGCTACGGCCTGGAGTTCACCGTCCTGAAGCTCACTGGGGTCAAGCTTGATCCCGAGCCCTGGACCCCGCTTGACACCCTCACATGGGGGAAAGTGATGGCGTGGGATTTGGGAGGGAACATGGATTTAGAGTTGCGTCGGGCGCGCCTTTCCACTACCGTGGACAAATCGAGACGGGAGGCGATCTCACTCCCCTATCCCTCGGACCATCCGACCATCATATCAATTGGCTTTCCAAAGGAGGAAAAGGCACCTGACGATCTGCTATCGGTCATTGACAGTGTGCCTTCCTTGTTTGGTCACTCTGGCATTGGAAGCAACAATTGGGTGATTTCCGGCAGCAGGACCACGACAGGGAAGCCATTCCTGGCCAATGACCCACATCTGGCAATCCAGATGCCCTCCATCTGGTACGAAATAGGGCTGCACTGCCAGCCGGTGAGCCCCGATTGCCCCTACGATGTGGTCGGCGTCTCTTTCCCCACTGCCCCCGGCGTGATAATCGGGCACAACGCAAGAATCGCGTGGGGCGTCACCAATGTCAACCCTGACGTACAGGATCTCTATGTGGAGAAGCTGAACCCAGATGATCCGTATCAGTACGAGGTGAATGGCCACTGGGAAAGGATGAAAGTCATCCACGAAACGATCAAGGTGAAAGGGCGGGATTACCCGGTGGAAATGAATGTCCGGCTGACCCGACACGGTCCGATAATCAACGATGCCGTCACAGGCCCGGAGTCAGACTGGTCTTACGGATGGCAGCCGTTGGCCCTTAGATGGACGGGGTCGGACGCGGACCGGGTACTGGACTCCGTCCTGGAGATAAACAGAGCTCAGAACTGGAACGAGTTCCGGAAAGCGTTGCGGAAGTGGGATGTTCCTTCCCAGAACTTCGTCTATGCCGATGTAGATGGCAATATCGGTTATCAGATGCCCGGCAGGATACCGATCCGAGCGAAAGGCGATGGCACAGTCCCGGTTCCGGGGTGGACAGATGAGTACGAATGGAAAGGATATATCCCTTTCGACGACCTGCCCCACGTCTTCAACCCGGAAAAGGGCTACATCGTCACGGCGAACAACGCCGTGGTAGGGCCGGGATACAAGTACCTGTTGACAAAGGATTGGGGTTATGGGTATCGGGCCAAGCGGATAGTAGAGATGATCGAATCTCAGGACAAGATATCCAGGGATTACGTCCAGAAAATGCAGATGGACGTCAAGAACGAATCCGCTGGCGAGATCATCCCGTACCTGGAAAAACTGTCGTTCGATGATCCTGCGCTGGAGAAAGCAAAAGAACGACTGGCCTCCTGGGACCTCCGAGAGACGGCGAATAGCCCCGAGGCAGCGCTGTACGAGGTCTTCTGGTGGCGTCTGGTGTCCAACACATTCCGTGATGAGCTGCCAAAGGCAATGTGGCCCTATGGCGGAGACGATATGATGGCTGCGGTGGGGGAGTTGGTGAAAGAACCTGAAAATTCCTGGTGGGATGACGTGGATACCAATCCAGTGGAAACAAGGGATGACATCCTCCGGAAGTCTTTCAAAGAAGCCTATAAATGGTGCCAGAAGAAAATGGGGAAGTCAATGGACAAGTGGGAGTGGGGCAAGATCCATACGGCGACTTTCCGTAACCAGACCCTGGGTAAATCCGGCATCGCCCCCATTGAGGCGATCTTCAACCGAGGGCCAGTGCCGGTCGGCGGTTCTACATCTCTTGTCGACGCCACGTCCTACGACATGGCAGAGAACTCGTTCAAGGTGGTCTGGCTCCCGTCCATGCGGATGATCGTCGATCTGAGCAATCTATCCAACTCCCTGTTGGTGCACACGACGGGGGAGTCGGGCCACCCGTACAACAAACACTACAATGACATGATTCCGGTGTGGCAGAAAGGAAAAAACGAGCCGCTCCTCTGGACACGGAAGGACGTAGATTCCCACGCGAAAGCGCGGCTGAAGCTGGTGCCGAAGAAATAGCGTCAAACGGCCTACCGCTCTGCCCGCCAGCAGAGCATGCATGGGGGCGAGGCATCTCCAGCCGCAGGGGCTGCGGTGGCGCGGCGGGCACGGCAAAACGCGGAAACGGCGAACAGGGTAGGCGATGGCAGTGCCCTTGTCCACCCTTGCTGTTCTGTCGACCTTTCCCCCAGAATTTCGCTGCTTGCTGGGAAATGCGAAACAAATCCTGGGGGCCTGTAGGGCCCCCAGGAGCCCCCCTGAACTGCCATCGGCCTCCATACCCCAATGGTAAATCATGATTCGCCCCAGCTGCGTCGAGGAGGCTCCTGGGACAGCTCGGAGGCTTTCGTCAACCCCTGGCAAGCCACAGCAAAGGCCCCGTACCGAGTGTGAGGGCCCCCAGGAGCGTTCCCGGGCCTTGATTTGCCTCGAAAGCCCTGCTGGGGAAAACGAAGTGATTTCTTGGGGGCCCATAGGGCCCCCAGGAATTAACCTGCCTTAGGGGAGGCTTCCGTCAACCCCTGGCAAGCCACAACAAAAGCCCTGTATCGAGTGTGAGGGCCCCCAGGAGCATTTCCGGGCCTCCGACTTGCCTCGAAAGCCCTGCTGGGGAAAACGAAGTGATTTCTTGGGGGCCCATAGGGCCCCCAGGAATCAACCTGCCTTAGGGGAGGCTTTCGTCAGCCCCTGGCAAGCCACAGCAAAGGCCCTGTATCGAGTGTGAGGGCTCCCAGGAGCATTCCCGGGCCTCCGATTTGCTTCAAAAGCCCTGCTGGGGAAAACGAAGTGATTTCTTGGGGGCCCTAAGGGCCCCCAAGAAACTAACCTGCCTTAGGGGAGCCTTCCGTCAACCACTAGCAAGCCACAGCAAAGGCCCCGTATCGAGTGTGAGGGCCCCCAGGAGCATTCCCGGGCCTTGATTTGCCTCGAAAGCCCTGCTGGGGAAAACGAAGTAATTCCTGGGGGGCCCATAGGGCCCCCAGAAATCAACCTGCCTTAGGGG
>WFSD01000405.1 GCA_015486235.1 Anaerolineae bacterium | reverse complement strand
CGGTCTTCTGGCGAGAGCTTCAGTTGCTATAATGCTATTTTAGCCACGAGGGGGCGACCTGTCTACATAGCGAGCTTGGTAGCACGAGGTCGAGCCCGGTCTACCCCCTCGTCGTATATGATACCAGGTCGAGCTGTCTAGCTCGACCAGGCGAGCCAGACGGCTTGCCCTACAATTCTCTCCAAAGTTCATCACACTGCTTTCGAGCACTACCAACAAATCCAGTGGAGCATAGACAACAACACCTTTGTTAAGGACCCATCTGCACGCAATTTGTTTCTCAGTAGGAGCGCCAGCGACGAAGAATCTTGAACGCTCCCTTTCCATGCCTTTATGGTTCGTCCAGAGCGTTGCAAGATTCTTCGCCTCGGCCATTGGACTCAGCAGCGCTGAGCCCTACTGCCTCGGCTCAGAATGACGCCGTCGTAGGGGCAAGGGCTTGTCCCGCCCAAAGGATTGCCTCTGCCCATCAGAGACCATTGCTCACAATATTTTGCTTGACGAGCCACTACCCCTCGTCACCCGATTTTGACATCCAAAACGTTTTGGTCTATAATGGGGGTGCTTCCCAAAACGTTTTGGATTCTGGCCTTCAAGATGTTTCCCATTTCTCAGCAGTATACTTGAGGGGGCAAGGATGCCACCAAGATTGAAGGAAATCGCAGAGGTGTTGGATCTCTCCGTCACCACGGTTTCGCGCGCCCTGGCGGGTTATCCGGATGTGGCGGAAAAGACGCGCCAGCGCGTCGTCAGCAAGGCCCAGGAAATGGGCTATGTCCCCAACGTGGCCGCCCAGCACCTGCAGCGGCAGAAAGCCTATGCCATCGGCTTCATCATCCCGACTTTCGGCCCCCGTTTCTCCGACCCATTCTTCAGCGAACTGATGGCCGGTATCGGGAACGAGGCGGGACGCCAGGGGTACGACCTCCTCATCTCCACCGTCCCGCCCGGCCCAAAGGAAATCGAAGCCTACCGGCTCCAGACCTACAGCCACCGTGTGGACGGAATGATCGTCGTCCGAACCAGGCATAACGACCCACGCATCGCTTTCCTGGTGAAGAATGGGTTCCCGTTCGTGGCTTTTGGGAGCTGCGACGAAGACCTGGACTTCCCTTTCGTGGACGTGGACGGCGAGGATGGCACGAGGCAGGCAGTGGAGCACCTGGTGAAGCTGGGGCACCGCCGGATTGCCTACCTGAGCGGGCCGAAAGAGCTGACTTTCAGCACCCATCGACTGCGCGGCTTCCTGAACACGATGCGGGAGAAAGGCATGCCGGTCAGGGACGAATGGGTGCTGGAGGGAAAGCTGACCGAGAGCAGCGGTCATGATCTGGTAGGAAAGCTTCTGGATTCTGATCCCCGCCCCACGGCGGTGATTGCCGCCAATGACCTCATGGCCTTTGGGGCTATGGCCGCGGTCCAGGAGCAAGGATTGCAGATTGGTGGAGACGTCTCTGTAGCAGGATTCGACGACATCCCGCTGGCGGCTTACTCCCACCCGGCCCTGACCACCGTTCACCAGCCCATCTACCAGATAGCGACCATGGTCACGAACATGTTGATCCGCCTTTTGAACGGGGAACCTTTGGAAGAACGCGTCAGATGGATCAAGCCCCGTCTGGTGGTACGGAAGTCCACCGGGAGGCCCGTTTCTTGATTTTCGGATGCTTTTCTAAGGAGGTGATGCACTGGAGCGAAAGTGGAGGTACGGGGAAGGCGTTGGGAGTTCAAATAGTCTGAAAAAATACAGGAGGAAAGAGCAGATGAAACACCGGAAGATTTTCGTATTCTTGACAGTGCTGCTGGTGCTTTCGATGGTGGCGGTCGGGTGCGCCAAGCCCACGCCGGAGAAAGTGACAGTGGTGCAGACGAAGGTCGTCGAGAAAGTCGTGCGGCCTTCGAAGGTTATCACATTCTGGACGACGGACAACGAGTCGAACAGAGTCGATACCTACGAAGCGATAGCCAAGAGATACATGGACAAGCATCCCGAGGTGGAGATCCGCATAGTTCCCATCGAGGAGGCGGGCGTTTCCCAGCGGATCGCCACCGCCAGGGCAGCCAACCGCCTGCCCGACATCGTCCGCATGGGCGTCGAGCGCGTGGCGACGTTCTCCGCCGACGGCCTTCTGGATGAAGACGCCGCTACAGCGGTGATCGACAGCCTCGGCAAGGACGATTTTCGCGCCGGCCCGTTGAAGATGGTCACGGACCCCACCACGGGCAAGTACGCGGCGATCCCCTTCGACGGCTGGATTCAGGCGATCTGGTACCAGGAGGGTGCATTCAAGGATGCTGGGTTGAAACCGCCCGTTAGCTGGGACGACATAAAGGCTGCCTGCGATAAGCTCCCCGGCACTGACAATCTCCTCTACGCCCTGACCCTGCCCACCGACCCGGGCCAGAACTACCCGCAGCAGGTCTTCGAGCAGTTCGCCATGTCCAACGGCGCGTGGCCTTTCGACAAAGACGGCAACGTGACCATGGACTCGCCGAGGATGGTGGAGACGCTGAAGTTCTACACCAGCCTCCAGAAATGCGCCGTCCCCGGCCCGCAGTACTGGCGCGGTGCCCGCGAGGCGTATGAGCTCGGTCAGTCCGGCATGCTGTTCTACAGCACCTACATCATGGACGACCTGGTGGAAGGCTCCGGCAAGAAGGGCGGCGGCAAGATTCAGATCGCCGTGCCCGACCTTGCCAAGAAGACTGGCTTCGCCCCGAAGATGGTGGGTGCCCACGGCGACTCCGCCACTTACGGCCAGTTGGTCACGCTGGCGATCATGAAGGGCGCGGATCCTGAGGCCCAGGATGTGGTCAAGTTCTTCATGACCGGCCAGAACTACCAGGACGTGCTGGCGCTGGCTCCGCTAGGCAAGGTGCCTGTTCTCAAGAGCGCGGTCGATGGCTGGCGGAAATCGAGCAAGTACTTCCAGTACTACTCAGCGGACACCATCAACCAGATCGCCAACGGGTACGATTCCATGCAGCGCTGGCTCTTCCGCCCCGACTACAACGCCACCGAACGGGCCGTCATCGGCGACATCGAGGGCCGATTGCTCATCCCGCAGGTCATCAGCAAGATTGCCCTGGAGAAGAGCATGACTCCGGAGGAAGGCGCCAAATGGCTCCAGCAGCAGGTGGAGCAGATGCTCAAGGAGCGGCAGAAGAAAAAGAGCTGATAATCGTCGAGTCCAATCCGTGTGCCGGGGGGACCATCCCCCGGCACACATTCGTGCCGGGCCGGGCGCTCGTCCGGCGGGGATGATATGCCCGGCCTGCCAACGGGAGGCTTCCCATGTCAGTCACCAAGCCAACACGCAGGAGCCGGTGGCGGTCGATGAGGGCAAGCGAGGCCCGGCTTGCCTGGGGGCTCATCTCCCCCACAGCACTCATTGTCTTTGGGCTGGTGCTTTTCCCGGCCTTCTTCAGTATCTGGATCAGCTTCCACGACGTGACCCTGCGCAACCTGAACGACGTGTTCCATTCGCCGTACGTGGGCTTTGCGAACTACCAGGCGGTCTTTCACGATTTCGCTTTCAAATTCCACAGTTTGAAGAACATGGGCGCCGCCGTGAACAGCGTCGTCTACTCGTTCACCGCCACCATCCTGGCGATGCTCCTGGGCCTGATTGCCGCACTGCTCTTGAACACCCCGTTCAAAGGCCGCGGCGCCACCAGGGCGATCTTCCTCTTCTCCTACGTGGCTCCCATCGTGAGCGTCGCTTTCGTCTGGAAATGGATCCTCGACCCCAGGCCCTCCGGCGTGGTCAACGACCTGCTGATGCGGACCGGGCTGATCCATCTGCCAAAAGGGTATCTCTCCGCCCCCGGGCTGGCGATGATCCTGGTGATCCTGTTCGACGGCTGGCGATACTTCCCCTTCGCCATGCTCATGATTCTGGCACGGTTGCAGGCCATTGACAAGACACTGTACGAGGCGGCGGATGTGGACGGCGCCAACGACTGGATCAAATTCCTGCACATCACCCTGCCGGAATTGCGCTACATCCTCGGTGCCATTTTCCTGTTGCGCCTGATCTGGACTTTCAACAAATTCGACGATATCTTCCTGTTGACGGGAGGAGGCTTCGGCACCGACGTGCTGCCGGTTCTGACGTATCAGTTCAGCTTCAAGCTCTTCAATTTCGGCAAGGGCGCTGCTACCGCCATGATCCTCCTCGTCGCGCTGCTGATAGTCATGGCAGTCTACATTCCCATCGTCATGCGTAACGTGGAGGAGGACTAAGGAAATGGCACACCGAGAGAAACGCACTTTCATTGACCATCTGGCCCACTGGCTCACGTGGAAGAGATTCATCTTCCTCCTGACGCTGACGATTTTCCTGGTCACCATCCTCTTCCCGTTCTACTGGATGGTGGCGTCTTCGTTCAAAAGCTATGCGGAAATTGGCGGGCGGCATCCGGTCTACATCCCCAGCTCCCTGCGGTGGGATGCCTACGACGAACTCTTCGACCCAGCCAATTCCAGCTACTGGAACTTCGGGCGCAACATCCTCAACAGCATCAAAGTTGCCGTGCCCACCGCACTGATAGCGGTCATCCTCTCCACCCTGGGGGCATACGCCATCGCCCGGCTCCATTTCCGGGGGAAGAACCTGATGCTGAACAGCATCCTCATCGTCTATCTCTTCCCCGGAATCCTCCTGATCATCCCGCTGTTTGCCATGCTCTCCCAGATCGGGGCGAAAATGGGGTTCGAGGTGCAGGACAACCTGGGCGTTTTGGTCTTCACGTACCTGGCCCAGACGCTGCCCGTGGCGCTCTACATGCTCACGAACTATTTCCGCACCATCCCGGAGGAAATCGAGCAAGCGGGGTTGATAGATGGGTGCAGCAGGCTCAGCGTCATCTGGCGGATAACACTGCCCCTTTCCATCCCGGCGATGGTCTCGGTGGCAGTGTACACTTTCATGATCGCATGGAACGAATTTCTGTACGCCCTGGTCTTCCTGAACTCCCGGACGAAATTTACCATGCCAATCCAGATCAACACCATCTTCAACGATCCGACGCCGCGCCCCAACGTGGTGATGGCGGCCTCGACCATCATGACCCTGCCGGTGATCATCCTGTTCCTGGCTCTAGAGCGCTTCCTGGAAGAGGGTCTTTCGGCTGGCGGAGTCAAGGGATAACATTGCAGAAACACCCACCATGCCTTCTCTCAATACTCTGGGGTAGCGTTTGGATTTTGACGATCGACTCTGATGAGAATCGCATCGTCGAAAGCAGGGCGACCCGGCGGGGTCGTTCCTGCCGACCCCCGCCACCCCCAACCTCTTCCTCCCCCGATGTCCGGTAAGG
>WFSD01000404.1 GCA_015486235.1 Anaerolineae bacterium | reverse complement strand
GATTGAGCGAGGCGACCGGCCAGGAAACCATCCCTCTTTCCCAGATCGCCAAAGCGCTATCCGTGCTTCCCATTTCCGCCAATCAGATGATCCGTAAAATCGCCGAGTCTGGGTTGGTAGAATACATCCCGTACAAAGGTGTGAAGCTGACGAAGGCAGGGTGCCTGCAAGCGATGCGAATACTCCGACGACGGCGGCTGTGGCAGGTGTTCCTGGTTGAAAAGCTAAACGTCTCACCTGAGGATGCCGACGCGTTCTCCTGCCGCCTCGAGCACATCACGCCGGATGACATTGCAGAACGCCTGGCAGAGTTCCTGGGACACCCCACTGTCAGTCCGCTTGGCAAGCCGATACCCGCATGCCAGGCAGTCCTCTCCAGTACAGCAACACTCCGCCTGAGCTCCATGGCGGCCGGGCAAAGCAGCAGAGTGGTCCGCATCGACACTGAGCCGGCCACCCGTGTCTTCTTGGTGAGACAAGGGATATGGCCAGGAAATGAGATCACCGTCCTGGCGGTATCGGGGGGAGGCACATTGCTGGTGCAAGTCGGTGATCGGCAAGTGACATTGGCCGGCGCCGTTGCCGAGAAAGTGGTCATCGAAGAGCCAAAAAAGTCAGAAACTGCCACGTCGAAACCCTTTCGAGAAGAAGAAAAACCGGTGTCAACAAAGCAGATACCCTTGAGTGAACTTTCTACAGGACAGGCAGGCGTTGTCGTAAAAATAAAGGGGCAAGGAGCTCTGCATCGCCGTCTGCTGGACATGGGCCTGGTCACGGGAGAGACGATAAAAGTGGAGCGGGCAGCACCTCTGGGCGACCCAGTAGAGTTCACGTTGAAAGGATACCACCTTTCGCTACGGAAAGAGGAGGCAGACGGGATTATCGTAGAAGTCAACAACAATGAGTGAGCAATGGTAATCTGAATCTGTAGGGCGCACATAAGGCAAATCCAAAACCAGTGGTTCGTCAAGCGAAATGTTGCGGGTACGGTTTCCGGTCGGATTCTTGCGAATTTACAAATTGACCTGACAGAAGGAGTAGTAGGGGCGACCTGTTGCAGCTTAACAAATTGTTCTGACAATGCCGGTTTTCTTACTCAGAGACATCAGTGCTATGTGAGCCGCCATCCTGCCGCTCACAACATTGTGCTGTGCCCATCGTTGAACCCGATAATGGGGTTGTGTTGGATTTGCAGCACCGAATGAATTCGGTACTTGAGGCGCCTCTGGCGCCGACCAGGGCGTTGCCTGCGCGGAGGACGCTCTTTCGACGTAGGGACGTTCTGAGCGAGACCACGTCCTATTCGGCGGGCGTTAGCCCGCCTTGAGAGCCGGATTCATCCGGTGCAGGCCAAAAAATACAACACCCCCTGGCCGGCTCTGTGACAATCTCCTTTTGTCAGGATAATTTGTGAATGTGCAACAGCTCGCCTCTACCAACCGCCAAATTGAGCGGCGCCCGGTTCAGCGCCTGTGCAGAGCCGTACGTGTTCATGGGTAGGCGAAGGCACTGCGTTCGCCTACCCGCACCCACCGACACAAGTTTGACAAGCCACTAGCAGATTCTCAAGAGATCAAGGAGGAGGCAAAAGAAGTGGGAGAAATCAAACCGTTGAGTGAATTGAAACCTGGTCAGAAAGGGAAAGTGGTTAAAGTCGCCGGCAGCGGGGCCACCCACCGTCGTATCCTGGATATGGGGGTGGTGCCGGGGTCGGATCTTGAGGTGGAGCGAGTTGCCCCTTTGGCCGACCCCATCGAATTCAAGCTGCTGGGCTACCATCTCTCACTGAGAAAAGAAGAAGCCCAGAACGTCCAGGTGGAGATCAGTTAGAGGTATACGCAATGAGAGAAGAGATGCATATGCCACTATCCATGGTCGCCCCAGGGCAGGAGGTGGAGCTCGTGTCCATACAGGGAGGCAGGGGGATACGTCGCCGATTAGCCGATATGGGATTCAATCCCGGGGTGAAAATCAAGGTCATTCAGGGTGGATTCCAAAGCGGCCCCATCATCGTTGCCATACGGGATGCACGTGTGGCACTAGGGCACGGAATGGCCCACAGAATTACAGTCAATCCAGTCTAAAGGAGGAAGAAACAATGGCTAAAGAGTTGACCGTTGCTTTAGCCGGGAACCCGAACTCCGGCAAAAGCACAGTTTTCAACGCATTTACCGGTGCCCGACAGCATGTCGGCAATTGGCCGGGCAAGACAGT
>WFSD01000403.1 GCA_015486235.1 Anaerolineae bacterium | reverse complement strand
GAACGCACTTCCACGCGGGGCGCCGTGGCATGGTACGCACCCTCTGGGCCCACCAGCATGGCGCCGTCCTCGCCGAGGGAAACGCACACGTAAGTGCTCTTTTCCTGGACTTTGCGGGCTTCCCGGAGCACGTCGTCCAGCGATAGAAGCCTGTGCCCACAGAACGTCTCCAGTTCGTACCGGTTGGGCTTTATCAGAAACGGGTGCTGTTCCAGTGCTTTTTCCAGCATCTCGCCTTTGGTGTCCACCACGGGCTTTGCTCCCGCCTGATGTAGCATCTGGACGAGGTCGCTGTAGACTTTCGTGGGCACCCCGGCTGGGAGCGAGCCGGTGAGCACGCCGAACCCACCGGCCGACGCTCTCACGAAGCGCTGCTTGATTTCTTCCAGCGCTTCTGGCGGGACTTCAGGACCCGTCCCGTCGAGTTCGTACTGAGCGCGGGGCTCCTTCTCCAGGATGGTGCAGTTGATCCTGGTTTCGCCAGGGATTCTCACCGCCTCGAAATCGTCGAGCTCGTTGACCACCAGTCGTTCCACCAGCAGCCCAATCTCGCCCGCTAGGATGGCGAAACTCGTCGCCCGGACACCGAGGCGCTTCAGGGCACGTCCGACGTTGATGCCATTACCGCCGGGGTCGAAGCGGGTGTGGTCGGCCCGCACTTTCTGGTCGGGTATCAGGGTCGGAAATTCGTAGCTGACATCCAGACACGGGTTCAATGTGAGAGTGGTCACTTTCACGGTTATTTTCTCCTTTTGACATTTTAGTGTAGCACGAGTGCAGCGAAATCCGCCGCCAGCGAGACGAATATCGTGAGGATGGCCATCCAGTTCACCCACGGTGGATTTTTATGGCTTCCCACCACCTGTTTGTCGTTGGAAAGCACCAGGAGCATCAGCATCAACACAGGCAGCAGAACGCCATCCAGTACCTGCGAATAGTACAGCGCATCAGCAGGACGGAAATTCGGCAGAAGGGATATGAGTGCGCCCCCGACCAGTGCCGTCACCAGCACGACGAGAAACCCACGAGCGTGAGCCTCTGTCGCTCCAAATCCCTCCGGCCATCCCATCAACTCGGCAATAGCGTAAGCCGTCGAACCGGCCAGCACAGGCAGCGCCAGGAGGCCCGCTCCCACGATTCCGACGACGAAAATCGCTATGCCCGCTCTGCCGAGGGGAGAAAGTGCTTTGGCTGCATCCGCCACGCTCTGGATGTTAGCCCTTCCGGCGTGGATGGTAGCCGCCGCGGCGACGATTATGAAGAAAGCAATCAGGTTGCTGTAGATCATGCCGAGCCATACGCCAGCGTCCATCTCCCCGGTTTGGATCGTGATTCCTTCTTGCAGCTCTTCGATTTCTTCTCCCGCCTGCCAGAAAAGCATGTATGGGGAAATGGTGGTCCCGAGGAGTCCGAGAGAGGCCACCATCCACGCTCTGCTTGCTCTGATGTGAGGAACGAAAGTGATCTGGAGGACGGCAGCCCAGTCTGGTCTGGCGATGATTGCAGCAAACGCATAAGCGAGAAGCACAGCTGTCAGGGACACGAGTATCCGCTTGATCTGGGTGTACCCGCGACGGAGTACTGCGAGGAGGGAGACCAGGATTGCCGGGACGAAGATTTCCCACCGTATGCCTGTTGCTATCTGCAACACAGAGGCTACTCCTGCCGTGTCTGCCGCTATCGTCGCAATGTTGGCTATTGCCAGCATGAGGACGATGGTAAAACTGGCTGCCCGCCCATACCGCTTCTTGATGACCGCAGCAATCCCATCCCTGGCGGAGACGGCGACCCTGGCAGCCATGCTGTTGGCGGCGGCGAGCATGGGCGTGGAAAGCAACAACAGCCACAATTGGCTGAAACCCGTCGTCGCCCCAACCACCGTATACGTGAGCACGCCTGCGGGATCGTCCCCTGCTCCCCCGGTCACCAGCGCCGGGAGGGATTCTTTGAGCAGTTCCTCCGCTTCGGCTTCTTCCTTTCTTACGAGTCCGTGTTCCATGTGATCACCTTGCGGTTCCCCGTGAGAACAAAGATTCCTTCAGTCCCCGCTTTCTCCTGTAGTACGACATCTCCACCAGGTAGCTGAGGGCGAAAATTCCGAGGGAAGTGAAAAACAGAGGCTTGTCCTGGTGCCACTGATTTATCATTAGCTCCATCGCCACCAGAGAGATCACCATCAGATTGAAGAAAACGATCCCTCTATGCCCGCCGATTTCGTCGGCCAAAAGCAAATGGGAGTAGAGGACGAATGTGTAAATGATCGTCATTATCAAACTGGTTATGGAAGCGATCTCTCCGATGTCGAAGAACAGAACGAAGAGCATCCCCAGCACCCCCGTGAGGTACAGCCCGAGGTGTTCGCCGAACCATTCCTTCCTCTCGTATTCCTCCGGCAAAGGGAGTTCGCCCTCCTTCATCAGAGCGTATGCGACGTTGGCTCCGCCGTAGAGAGTAGCGTTCAGAGCCGAGGAAATCGAGAAAAGGGCGCCGATGCTCAGGAGAAGGAATCCAAACCTGCCTAGAGCCGGTTCGGCCGCCACAGCGAGGGTATTTTCACCGTATTCCCGGAGCTTGTCGATGGGCAGAGAGCCTACAGCGGCCACCGATACGCCAACGTATATGATCATCACGATGACAATGCTAACGTAAATTGCCCGCGGCACGTTCTTCTTCGGGTCTTTCATGTTTTCGCTGGCGTTGGTCACCAACCCGAAACCCATGTAAGAAAGGAAGAAGATGATCGATGCGGCGAGAATGCCGTTGAGCCCGGTAGGTGAAGCATCCGGCTTGAGGTATACCGGGTGTAGTACTGTGAATCCCGCCACGATGAACACGCCCAACACCGTCAGCTTGACCAGCACTATCCAGAACTCCGCCTTACCCACTGCTTTCGACCCTCCAAAGTAATTCAGCGAGCCGAACAAAGCGATGATCCCGACCTCGACCCCCATTTTCAGAACGGGAGCGCTCAAGCCTACCAGAGGCATCAAATACCCGGCGAACCCGGACGCAAAGAGCGATATCGAGACGACGAAGCTGAGCCACATGAGAATGCTCAAAGTGCCGGTGAGCGGTGAATCGCCGATTCCTTTCAGGATGAAGGCTATCGGGCCTGCGTTGGAAACGATTTGGCTCCCCATCTTGCCGTAAGAGTATGCGACCATAGCAGCGTATATCCCGGACACCACGAACGCCCACGGGAGATCTCTTCCGGCGATCTGAACCCCGACCCCAAAGATGGAGAAAATGCTGGCGCCTATCATCGTTCCGACAGCCATGGCGATGGCCTCTATCAGCGAGATATTGCCTTTGTGCATGTCCTGCCTCCTTGCGTGGTCTACCTGGTGTAACTGTTCAGGGTGATTTCTCACTGCGGAGCTCACATAGCGAATCAGCGAATGAACGAACCAGCAAAACAAACTGTTCCGGGAGAATCTCATCGCTGACTCGCTTGATTCGCCCATTCGCTGGTTTTGAGCCTTCGCGTTCTCGGCGGTGAAATCTACCCCATTTACGCTGTCAGAATCTTGTCGCAGCCACTGCCGCCTGAACAGTTACTACCTGGTTATCAACACCGGTGTCTGAGCTCCGTGTAGCACATCGTCTACGGTGCTCCCGAACAGTATCTCGATGAACTTGCTATGTCCGTAAGCCCCCAGCGCTATGAGGTCGCACTTTTCCTCCTCGGCGGTTCGCAGGATAACCTCCGCAACATGGCCGGTCAGCAGCAGGTCTTTGAAACCAATGCCGAGCCTGGTCAGGTAATCTGCCGCTTTCTCGTGGATTTTCGTCCGTTCCTCTCTGCCGTCGTCCACAGTGAGCAACACGACATCCCGTTTCTGTTCGGCGCCCCAGTGAGCGACTATCCGCAGAGCATCCCAGGCTCGCTCGCTGCCGTCAAAGGCGATAAGTATGCGCCGCATTGCCCGCGGCGAGTGGTGTGTGGCAAGCACCGGTTTCGGAGAGTGCCGAACGACTGCTTCGAGTGTGGAGCCGAGCAACAAACCAGCCCACTTTGCCCCAAGACCGCGCTTCCCCATTACCACGAGATCGGAATCCTTTGCCCACTCGATTATCTCTTTCTCCACGATCCCCTCAACGAGCTCACTCTGGCAGGAAACCCCTGCTTTGAGGCATCTGTTTTTCAGGTCTTCCAGCACCTGCTGGCCCCGCTCTCGCAAATCCTTCTCGATGTCCTGGAATCCCTCTATCATCATGTAATCCACACCCGGCAGGTCTGGATCGGTTGGGACCGCGTATGGTACTTCGGCTACCCTGGTATCGACGACGAACAGTCCGGCGATTTTGGCATTTTCTTCTTTTGCTATCTCGATAGCCTGGTCAGCGGCAATCCAGCTATCCGCTGAACCGTCCACGGGAACGAGGATGGTCTCGAACATGGCTGCACCTCCCTTTTGATTTGAATACAGCTTTCATCGTTGTATCTTGGACTTTTGACAGAGCGGGAACGGAGCTTTCTGGGGCTTCACGCCTGGCACATGACTGGGAAGAAAGGGTCATCTTGTGGTCGGGCGAGGCCCGACCACAAGATGTACCACCCCTTCTTTTCTGCCTTCAAGGCGAAAAGCTCAGCCTAGCAGGGCAGCCCGATTGTCAAAAGTCCAATTGTATCACTTGTACCACAGAATGAAATGGCTTTCTAGCGGCACTGTCGCATCCGGGTTGAACGGAATGATCCTCGGCGTATAGTCTTCCAGGGGACGGCCTGTTTCAATCTCTGCTGTGTATATGAATCCGCCGATAGAACCAGGCAGTTTTTCCCGGCGATTCATCGGATGGATTTCCGGCTCCGAACCATCTATCGGGTCGGCGTAAAGCTGAACCGATACGAATTCCGGGGGCATCTCCCCCAGATAAACCTGAAGTTGGAAATCGTGTTTGCCGTCCGACTGCTGATGAGCGAGCATCCCAAAATGCAACTGCTCCCACAGAGCTTCCACAGAATCGCTCCACCGGTGTAATTGCTCCGCCAGCGCTCCGCCCCGTTCTGTGCGTCTGCGGTAGGCTCGCGATGCGGGGGAATAGAGCTTTTCGACGTATTCTCGCGCCATGCGGTTCGTGCTGAACCTGCCCGTGAGCGTGGACATGCTCTCCCGCATCATGTCGACCCACCTGCGCGGGATGCCATGCTTGTCTCTATCGTAGAACATAGGGACGATCTCTTTTTCCAGTAGGTCATAAAGCTGCTCCGCTTCGTGGGCATCCCATGCCGGATCGTCGCCATGCTCCTTCCCGTCGCCGATCGCCCATCCTACTTTCGGGTCGTATGCTTCCGCCCACCACCCGTCGAGCTCGGAGCAGTTGAGACCTCCGTTCACGAGAACCTTCATTCCGCTGGTGCCGCTGGCCTCCATAGGTCGCATCGGGTTGTTGAGCCAGAGATCGACTCCCTGCACCATTTGCTGGGCCAACGCGATGTCGTAATCGGCCAGGAACACCACCCTGTGAGGCGCGTCGGGGCGCTTGATGAAATCGAACCACTGTTTCACAAGCGCCTTGCCGATATTGTCGCGGGGATGGGCTTTCCCGGCGATTATCAGTTGCACAGGACGATCCTCGTCGGCGAGCAGGCGCACCAGGCGCTCCGGGTCATGGAGCAAGAGTGTCGGGCGTTTGTAGGCGGCAAAACGGCGGGCGAATCCTATGGTGAGTGCGTTGGGGTCGAGGATTCCTCTCGCTTGCTGGACGTAGGCGGCAGGTGTGCCCCGGGCTTCCCGCTGCTGCGCAAGCCTCTTCCTCACATAAAGAACGAGCCTGCGCCGCCCTTTGTTCCTGAGCCCCCAAATCGTTTCCGCAGGCAGCCCCCGCAACTCTTCTTCGATGTACGCCAGGTCACCGCCCCAGCGGTCTTTGCCGCACGCTGCCTCCCACTCGACATCGGCATCCGCAGACTCCCAGCTCGGCACATGAACCCCGTTGGTGACGTGGGTCACCGGAACTTCGTACCGGGGCCATCTGGGGAAAAGGGGTTGGAAAAGCCCGCGGCTGACCTCGCCGTGTAGCCTGCTTACGCCGTTGATGATCCCCGAGCCTCTGATTGCCAGGTAGGCCATGTTGAACGGCTCGCTTCGATCATTCGGATTTCTCCTGCCCAGTGCCAGCAGATATTCGTCGTCGACTCCCAGCCTCTGGACGTAATGTCCCAGGTAGAGCCGCATCAGGTCGGGAGAGAAAAGGTCGAACCCGGCGGGAACCGGGGTGTGGGTGGTGAAGACATTGCCAGCACGTGTGGCGATCAAAGCCACGTCGAAGGGCTTTCGGTGTTCCTCCATCCAATCCCTCGCACGCTCGAGCACCACAAAAGCGGCATGTCCTTCATTCAAATGGCACACGTCAGGGGCGATTCCCAACTTGCGCAATAGCCTCCATCCGCCGATTCCCAGGATGATTTCCTGTTG
>WFSD01000402.1 GCA_015486235.1 Anaerolineae bacterium | reverse complement strand
GCTCCCGGATGGCCCGGCGCGAGGACAGGTAGTCGACCTGCAACGCCTCATCGCCGACTATTATGCTGCCAGAGGATGGGGGCCGGACGGGGTCCCAACGGCCGCAACTTTGAAGAGATTGCACATTGATGGAGTAGAAAGAGTTACAAGAAGACTTAGACACATTCGGAGGTAGCAATATGAATTGCCTTGTCATTGGAGGCGCTGGTTTCATTGGCTCGTATGTGGTACACGAGCTACTGGCACGGGGGCACCACGTTGTGGTCTATGATGTCATGCCAGACCAGAACTCACTCCAAAAAGTATGGGCATCCAACGAGCTGAAAGGCCTTACACTGGTGCACGGAGATGTTACTGATCTGGCATCACTGGCCAGGTCGGTCAAGGAAAACGATGTGGACCACCTTGTTCATCTGGCCTATTGGCAGATCCCGGCATCCAGGCGTAATCCGACGGCAGCCATTGGGATAAACGGCATTGGATTCAATAACGCACTGGAGGTGGCTTCCATATTTGGTTTGCGTCGGTTGGTGTGGGCCAGTTCGAATGCTGTCTTTGGATCTCCGAGCTCACACCAAGCCGAATACATTCCCAATGATGAGTTTCACCGGCCTAACACAGTATATGGCGCGCTTAAGTCGCTGAATGAGTACATGGCTGAGCACTACTTTGCTGAAAGGGATGTGGATAGCATCGGTCTGCGTCTTGGGTTAGTTTATGGCGCGGGTCGGATGCGTGGCGCCAGCACTTTCGCCAGTGAGATGATCGAGAAGGCTGCACTGGGAGAGCCTTGCGTGGTCGATAGTGGAGATGCAGTTGTGGATTGGCTCTACGCAGTGGATGCTGCCCGCTTTATTGTGCGGGCTCTTGAGGTTCCTCAGACCCCCACGCGAGTGTACAACACTTCTGGCCAGGTTCGGAGTGTTCGGGAGGCTGTGGAGTATCTTACCAAGCGTGTTCCAGGCGCACAATTGCAGGTTCGACCCGGCACCATTGATGCTTGTTGGAAGCTTGATAGCAGCCGCTTGCGTGCTGAACTGGGGATCGAAGCACGGTACACAATGGAAGAAGGCATCCAGGATGCTGTGTACCGGATACGAAAGAGGGCAGGGCTACCTCCGCTGCCTGGTTTCGGTCCCGTCCAGCACCCGGGTGGTAAATAACGATGGAAGAGGAGCAAGCCAGTGGTTTTCAGTATGACTTATAAGCGCGCCGCATCCTTTTCAATTCATGTCCCGACCTGCATCGAGTTTGGCTGGGGAGCTTCAGAGCGGATCGACGAATTGCTTCTGGACGCAGGGCGACATTGTCTGCTTGTTACCCAGGCCAATCTTCTCTCCCTTCCTGCTATTGACGGCATCCGCAAAGCTGTGGAGGCAGCTGGGAAGACGGTTCACCTGCACATCGTTGCTGAGGAGGAACCGGACAGCGCTTCTGTCGATAGGGCAGGCCGGGAGCTCAGAGGTCAGCCAATAGACTTGGTGCTGGCGATCGGCGGCGGAAGTGTTATCGACTTCGCCAAAGCGGTGTCGATCGTTCTCACCCACGAGGGTCCAATATGGGATTACGTGGGCTATACCGGCAAACCGGCGCGCCAATTTGAAAACCAGCTTCCAACCATTGTCGCTGTCCCAACCACTTCGGGCACGGGTTCCGAGGTCACGCCTTATGCAGTGCTTATCAACAATAAACTCGGCCGCAAGGCCGCCATTAGCTCTCCGCTGATTGCTCCAAAAGTAGCCATCGTTGACCCAGAACTAACGGTCACGATGCCAGTCGAGGTGACCGCATACACCGGTGCGGACGCGTTGGCGCATGCCATCGAGTCATTCCTTAATGCGCCGATGCGCACCCCGTTTTCGGCCATGGTCGCTCTTGAAGCGATCCGCACCGGTGCCAAGGCACTCCCTGATGTGTTGAAGGACGGCACCGATCGCCAGGCGCGCAGTGCAATGGCTTGGACCAGCCTGATGGGCGGGTTGGCGATTTCAATGGCTGGCACGGGCGTTGGACATGCTATGGCGGAGGTGTTGGGCGGACTGACCCACGTGGCACACGGCAAGACTGTGGCGGTGTTTCTACCGGCGGTACTGCGGCTGCTCGAGGATTACTATAAGTTGCCGCTTCCAATGCTGCGCGCTGCCCTTGGAGATGGCAGTCGCCCCGCCAGTGAACAGGTCTGGTTGCTGTGGCAGGAAGTCGGTTTGCCGCTTACGTTGCCCGAGCTTGGGGTTGGACAGGGAGAGCTCTCGCAAATCCGCCAAGACACGCTTGACTACATGGGCTGGGCAATGAGTGCAAGTCCAGTGGCCCTGCAATCCGATGACGTGGATAGAATCCTATCCTATGTCTGGCCGGAGTAACCCGACCATGCAGGCCGTAATGTGCGGCAGGAGGTTAATCTGTGATGGGAAACACCAAGTCTCCTGATCTGAATGAGCTGGAGCGACGCACTTCATCACTGGGAGTAAGCGCGAGCTTGGCGCAGGCCGGCAAAAAGTACGTGCGCACGTTCCTTTTCTCGATGAGGGCGGATTCACCTGTGGCGCAAATGCATATACTGACCAGGGTGTTCCTGGCTGTTGGGGGTTCTGTCGCCGTTTTCATCATGTTCAGGGAGGATCACCTCGATCCGGTAGGGATCGTTCTCGTAGGGGTACTTGCAATCCTGGAAATATACTTGGCTGGCATTCTCTCCTGGGTAATCCGGGTTTACTTGCCCTTGCTCCTTATTATGATGACATCCATGAGTTTGTCATGGCTTATCTTCAACCCTCAACCTGGCCACTACACTCTGATCAGTTGGCGTGTATATTCGGGAGTCGTGACGATAGGCCTGGCAGTGTGGGAAGCAGTTTTCGTAGCCGTAGTGGTGTTGTATTGGGAAATTCGCCGAGGCACTACATATGGCATTTTGCTGGGAGCAGTAGCTGCCTGGCTGGTAAACCACTTCGTCAGCTCAGCCTCGCTGACCCTGCTTCAGTTCCCGCTTTTCCATGCATTGCGACTCCTTATTTCTGACCAGACTCTCCTGACAGCGGGCACGAAAGTCCTGGGTTTCGGAGTCATGGGTCTTCTCGTCCTGGGGCTTGCCATGATAATCCGAGGCACTGAAGTGGTGGGGATGCTCATTCAGTTCAAACTACCTTTCAAAGCCAGCTTCTTTGTCTCGTTAGCATTGCGAAGTTTTTCCACTGCTGTGGAGGATTACGAGATAATCCGCCAGGCCCAGCTCGCGCGCGGTAGCGGTTTCCACAAGAAGACGATTTTTGGACAGATCAAGGATTTTGGCCTTATGGCTGTTCCCTTGATCGCGATGACGCTTACGCGATCCACACAGATGGCGGCGGCACTTCACGCGCGTGGCTTTGGGAGGACGATACATCCTACGCCCTATCGCGAGACAAAACCGTTCCGTCTGGTAGATATGGTGGCCATAGGACTGTCCGTGGTTATCCCCGTGGCGCTCTTTTTCACCGGGTTCAACTTTACGCATAGCCTATTTTTACTGTGGAGGGCAGCTTTATGAAAGCGGTGGAGGTCAAGGACCTTTTCTGGCGATACCCGGCTTTTGTAGGTGAGATGAACCCGTGGGTGCTCAAAGACGTGAACCTCGAGGTCGAGAAGGGGGAGTTTTTTGGGATCACCGGGCCAAGTGGGGCGGGCAAAACGACGCTCTGCTATTTTCTGGCGGGCATCTTGCCCCATGACACTAAGCTCCCAGGCGGTATAGTGACCGATTACGTGAGGGGTGAAGTGGATGTCCTTGGGGAAGTGGTGACGAAGTTAGAAGGGGAGAAACTGGCAGGCAAGGGTGCTCTTTCACCGCGGGTGGGCTTGATCATGCAAGATCCGGAGAATCAGTTCCTCAGGATGAGCGTTCTCCACGAAGTAGCCTTTGGTGTCCAGATGATGCGGTTGGCACCGGAAGAGATAACAAAGAGAATCAGGGAGGGACTACAAGCAGCCGGCCTGGGCTACTTATGGCCCGTTGCCGAACTGTTACACCCGCTTGAGTTGTCGGGGGGCCAAAAGCAGCGAGTTGCTATCGCAGCTTTCTTGGCCATGCGTCCGGAGTTGCTCATTCTGGACGAGCCGACCTCCGACCTTGATCCCATCGGCAAGCGGGAGGTAATCGAGACTGTACGCACTCTCAAGGATAGCTACGATCTCACGGTGATACTGGTGGAACACGTGCCGGAGGTTATGTTGGAGTTCGCGGATCGCGTCGCTCTCTTGGATGATGGGAAGATCGTGGAGACAGATCGGCCCAGGAAGTTTTATAGTAGCGTGAAACTGGCGATGGAAAAAGGCGTACGTCTGCCTGAGCTCGCCCGGGTAGCTGATGCAGCGGATATCAGCCCCATTCCCCTGACGGTGGAGGAAGGCCTTGAGGTACTGGTCCCACGGGTGGGCCCCGTAGCGCTGCCTGACGAATCCAAGAGGGAACGGCCTGTCATCATCAGCACGGAGGATGTGTGGTTCCATTACCCTGACGGCACACTGGCTCTGAGGGGCGTGAGCATGAAGGTGCGCGATGGTGATTATATGGCCCTCCTGGGCCGCAATGGAAGCGGCAAGACAACTCTGGCGAAGATTTTCAACGGCATTTACGCGCCAGAGAAAGGCAAAGCAGAGATACTGGGACAGGACGCAACCAGGAAGGAGGTCCGGAACCAGCTGGCCAGGAAGGTCGGCTACGTCTTCCAGAACCCTACCCATCAACTCTTCACACGTGAAGTCTACGAGGAAATGGTTTACGCGCTGCGCAACCTGGAGCTAGATCGCAAGGAGATCGACCGGCGGGTGCATAGTGCCCTAAAGGCCGTTAACCTGGAAGATAAGATCCATGAAGACCCCATGTTTTTGGGCAAAGGCCAACAACAACGTCTTGCCGTAGCTTGTGTGCTGGCCATGCAGCCCTCTGTGCTGATTGTGGATGAGCCCACGACTGGTCAGGATTATCGAATGACCGAAAGCATTATGAACTTGATAGACGAGTTGCACCGGGCCGGGACCACGATCCTTATCATCACTCATGATATGACCGTGGTGGCGGAGCATTGCCAGCAAGCGACCGTTTTGCATGAAGGCCAAGCGATCTTCACCGGTTCCGTGCGGGACTTGTTCCTGGACGAGGAAATTCTTGAAAGAGCTTTCTTAGAGCCGCCGCAGACTGCCAAGCTCAGCCTTGCCGCCCGGCGTCAGCGGCCAGACTTTCCGATGTTACTTAATTTCCAGGAATGGGTCGGTGCACTGGAAGATGGAGCTGCTGGCGCAAGGGAGATGGCATGACAAAGATCGGGAAGGCGGCTGGCATGCAATCCCTAGTGGCCTTGATGTGAGCTATTATGGCGAGCACCAGCCGGGCCAGTACGTATATCGGTTTAGCCAGGTCCGTGGTCACGATTCATGAAGGAGGGTTCGCTTTTCATGAACAACTTCCCGCATAGCTGGTGCGATCGGGAGAATGAAGAGTTGTGTTGGGAGAGCAGTTTGCGATGACCGCTAACCGGCTGTAGCTGAGGCTTTGTAGGGCCGGGAAAGGAGGTGGCTATTGGAGAATATTGGAAGGGAGGATTCGGTCGAGCGGCGGCCGAGTTCAAATTTGTGAGTTGTAGCTGGCAACGGAAAAGGGGGTGGTAAATGGAGGATCCTGGAGCGAGGAATCCGGTCGAACGGCGGCTGGGTTCTAAATCGTGAATCGCGAGTGGAATGGAGAGGAGGACTATCATGAGTGTCGAAACTGCTGTACAAGAGAGGAAGGCAGGGCCGCAGTACGGACTACGTTGGAATCCGAATCCGCCGATCACATTAGGGCAATGGGTAACCTTCGCCGTCATTGTCGGAGTAAACGCGGTTTTGGTAGCGTTCGGCGACATTGCAGTTCCCTTCGCCGCTATCGGTGTATCTGCTTTCTACATCGCCGTCGGCTTCATGATCCCGTTTACGCTGTGGTTTGGGCTGTGGGGGGTATTGGCCGCTTACCTGGGTGCCTTTATCGGTGGAGCGTTTGCAGGATTTCCGATCGCAGTTGGTTGGTTCATTTCCTGGGTGGATGCAATCCAGGTGATCGTTCCGTTCATCCTGTACCGTTGGGCTGCTCCTAAGCTAGGGCTCGATCCACTGGGCAAAGACTTTTTCAGCCGCCACTGGCTGAAGGCCTGGGTGTTTATGTTCATCGCTGCTGTGCTGTTCCAGAACCCGGTTGCAGCCTCCATCAATATGTGGGTGCTGGTGAAGACCGGGCTCATGCCACCTAACGTTTTCATGCCAGCAGTCATTGGCTGGATGGTAGGTGACATCATCGTCATTCCATTGATCATGCCAGTGGTATGTTACTTCCTGTCGCCGGTGGTTGAACGGGCTGGCCTGGTAGTCCACGGCTGGATATCCTGAGGATACCGTCGGAAGTTTGAGTTCGCGACGGGGAGCTTCTTCATGTCCCCGTCGCGGTCGTTTTCACTACCGCGGGTGCCGGGTACTTAGGGACTCACATACGGTATTTCTCTAAGCCAAACGGCCGTATCTGGCGCTCGAAAGTGCCTGGCACCTTGCCTTTGATGAAATTTCATGAAATGGTAATGGGTTGTTCTGACTACCAGGAGTTAGATAATGCAAACTACAGCAGCAGCGGGTGTGTCTCGCCGCCTCGGCCGTTTGTTCAATCCTGAAAGCAAGCACACTGTCATCGTGGCTATGGACCACAGTTTCGGCGGCGTCCAATCCGGCCTGGAGCGACTCGACGTGGCTGTAGAACGGATATTGGAAGGTGCGCCGGACGGCATCATCATGACGCCGGGCACAGCGACCCAATTCGGGTCCTTGCTGAGCGGAAGAGGTGCACCTGCCCTGGTGTTGTCTTTGGACTTCGTACTGTTTCACGCCTATCCCGGGCATGCCCAGGCCGTAGAGGAACAAGGGTTGGCTGCTTCGGTTGAGACAGCCGCTCGCCTGGGCGCTGATGCGGTTAAAGTCCTGATGATCTTCGGACGCGAAGATCCAACCGTGCAGTTGCGGAACTTCGAATACGTCGCTCGAACGGCTGAAGCCTGTCAACATTGGGGAATGCCCCTCATAGTCGAGCCGACTACCTGGGGCCATGAGATCCCTTCTGAAGCGAGACGTGCCCCCCACCTCATACGCGATATCAGCCGTATTGCTTTTGAGTTCGGCGCCAATGTGGTGAAAGTAGCCTATACCGGCGAGGCGGAGACCTTCCGGCCTGTCGTGGACAGCTGCCCCGTTCCGGTGCTGATCCTGGGTGGCGCAAGGAATACCGAAGAAGCATCTCTGCTCCGCCAGGTTCAGGGAGCCATGACTGCTGGGGCAGCGGGTGTGGTTTTTGGCCGCAACATTTGGGGACATCCCCGACCCGAAGTGATGATCCGCGCTTTGCGCCTGGTGGTCCATCAAGGTGACCTCGCGGGCGCTTTGGACTTTATCAAGGGAGATATGGGCTCATGAAGACGTACCGGGCTGCCTTGCTCTACGGCCGCGAGAGGGTGCGCGTCGAAAGGGTACCGGTGCCGATCGTGGAAGCCAGCGAGGTTCTGGTCCGGATCCACCGGGCGAACTTGTGTCCTACGGACCTGAAAAAATACTACCATCTGGATGCCCAAGCAGAGGCTGCTATTCGCCATTTCGGACCCCTGATCCTGGGACACGAAGCAGCCGGGACCGTGGTTGAAGTGGGGTCTGGGGTAACATCGTTTCACGAAGGGGACCGCGTGGCCATAGACCCCCTCATCCCCTGCCAAACGTGTGTCTATTGCCGCAACGGTGATTACCCCATGTGCCTCCATCCGCGCGCTGTCGGAGCGGCAGCCGGCTCTGTGGCTGAAGCTATCAAGATGCTGGCAGCAAGCGGCATCGGCGGCTGCTTCGCCGAGATGGTGAAAGTCCCTGCCGCGAACCTGATCCCTATTCCCGATGACCTCGGCTTTGCGGCTGCCAGCCTGATGGAGCCCCTGGCTGACGTGTTATATAGCGTAGAGGTTGCTGCTGTCCGACCAGACGAGGTGGTGGCCGTCTTCGGGCTAGGGGCGATGGGCTTGCTCCACGTCCAGGCGTTGGTCGCGAAGGGCGTGGAGCGGGTGGTGGGCATTGATCCCTTGGAACGCCGGCGTGCTCTGGCCGCCACGATGGGAGCTGTGCAGACGATTGATCCTGTCACTGCTGATCCGGTGAAGGAGCTGAAGTCTATGAGCGACGGGGTTGGTCCCCACGTGATCTTCGTAGCCAGCGGAGGAGAAGCCCAGAAAATTTGCGCTCGACAGGCATTGGCCGCGGTTCGCAAGGGAGGGCGAGTCCTCCTGTTTGCCAGTGCCACGCCGCCAGCCGAAGTTCCCGTGAATCTGAATGCCATCCATTACGGGGCAATAG